>CAZYRO010000001.1:0-27083 GCA_964649435.1 uncultured Candidatus Saccharibacteria bacterium
CTCTCGCTCCCAAAAAAAGCAAAAACCTGTCCCGCAGGCAGATAGGATTGCAAATTCATTCCCGAGATAAAAAACAAACCAAATAAAACAACTGCTGCTACGAGCAGTTTTAGTGAAATTCTTATTTTCTCCCTTTCTCCTGCTTTTTCTGTTAAATTTAACTGGATCTCCTTAGTTAAAAAGGGAGTTTTATTGGTCTTGCAAATAATTTCTATTTTTAAAAATTCATTGCAATCGTTTCAATGCGTTATTTTAAGATTAGCAAAATTGATGCTGGTTGTCAAGCATTTTATCCACATCTCCAGTTTATTTGGGAGTTAAACTCCCAAATAAACTTAGCACTTGGAATTTCAAGCAATAATAGCTATACTAACTATGATGGACCCCGTTAGAAATCTAATTTTTTATATAAAAAATAGAGTTAATGGGGGATAATAATAAAAAATCACCATGTCAAAAAAAGAAAATATTTCTAACGGGGTGGATATTCTAAAAAATCTTAATCCGAGACAAAAAGAGGCTGTAAAAACAACCAAGGGTCCTCTTTTAATTTTGGCCGGACCGGGCTCGGGCAAAACTCGAGTATTAACTTACCGAATAGCTTTTTTAATTCAGAAAGGTGTCAATCCTCAAAATATTTTGGCAGTAACGTTTACCAATAAAGCGGCAGAAGAAATGAAAACGCGAGTAGTCAAGCTCGCTGATTCGCGCGGAAAAATGCCGTTCATGGGGACTTTTCACGCTTTTTGTCTTAGAATCCTTAAAAAAGAAATTGGGAGATTGAAAGGTTATAAGTCCAATTTTATTATCTACGACGAAGCAGATCAGCTTTCTTTAATCAAAAAAATAATCAAAGAGCTTCAAATAGACAAAGAACAATTTAAACCGGCAATTATTAACTCAAAAATCTCTTCTCTTAAAAATGAATTAATAAATTGGCAGACATTCAAAGAAGCGACTGAAAATTATTTTGAAAAAATAATAGCTAAGGTTTATGAAAATTACCAAAAACATTTAAAAAAAGCTAATGCTTTAGATTTTGACGATTTAATAATGTTAACAGTTGAAATTTTTGACAAATTTCCCCAAGTTTTACAAAAATATCAGGAAAAATTTAAATATATTTTGGTTGATGAATGCCTACCTTGTGATACACCAATTCTTTTAGGGAATGGGGACTCAAAATCCATAGGCGAAATAGTAAAGAACAAAGAGCGGGTGTCTGTCCTTACTTTTAATCCTGAAACGCAAAAACAAGAAATAAAACCGGTTATCGGATGGAAAAAAACTCCTATTAGGAATCGGAAGATTTTTAAACTTACCGTAGCTAAAAGATGCCATAAAAGAAATCGTTATAAAACCAAATATAAAAAAAGTACTATCCGACGTCTGATATGTACTTCCGATCACAAAATATATGCAAATGGAAAATTTGTTCCCGCTAAACAGCTAAGAAAAGGAGATGTACTTCAGTGGGAGTCATCATTTACGCGTTTTAATCTAAAGGTATGTAATGAATGTAAAAAAGTATATCGAAATCATAAAATGCATGAAGCCCGACACAAAGCTTACCCAAAAATTGTCTGTCCTCAATGTGGAAAAATGCATAAAACAAAATACCAATATACAATTCATCTTAATAAACATAAAAATCCAAATTACAAACGGAAATACAAGCTTTCTCCTGATGGATTAAAGACTCTTCAACAAAATATGAAGACAAATAATCCGATGTTTTATGAAAAAATTCGTTCAAGGGCAGGAAAAAGTCGAAGTTTGTATTGGGCTAAATTACCGCCCGAAGAAAGAGATAAGAAATTAAAAAGATTTATCAATTTACCTGTATTTAATTATTACAAACCACCAACGTCTCCTGAAAAAATAATTATTAATTTCAAAATCCCTGGCCTAACCTATAGTGGCAAGGGGAATTGTTGGGTAACCCTTAAAAACGGAAAACACAAATGCCCTGATTTTATATACGCCTCCAAAAAAAAAGTTATTGAAGTAGCAGATTTTGAATATTGGCACACAAAAAAAGAAATGCAAAAGATTAAAAAACTCTATAGTCAGATAGGTTTTGGTTGTTTGGTTTTAGATGCAAAAAAAATAATTCAATCATCCCGAAAAACAAAAATTATTATTGAAAAATTCCTTAATGATTGCCCAACGCCAGTTGAGATTATTGACATACAAGAAATAAAAATTAGCGATAAGTTTGTATATGATATTAATATAGCCGATAACCACAATTTTTATGCCAATGGAATTTTAGTCCATAATTGTCAAGATACTAATCACGCTCAATATGTGTTGATAAATTTACTGGCTAAAAAATATAAGAATATTTGCGTTGTGGGCGACGACGCACAATGTCTTCCTAAGGGATCGAAAATTTTAACGGCCCAAGGCCATAAACCAATAGAAAAAATTTCTTCTAAAGATTCTGTTATTTCGGCCTCTGGTTTTGGGCGCGTTGAAAATGCAAAAATCGATAAAATATACAAAAGAAAATATCAAGGAAAATTAATTCAGATAAAAACAAAAACTAATAAAATTATAAATACAACCCCTAATCACATTGTCTTTGGAAAATTGCAACCGAAACCCGGCCTTTTCTATATCTATCTTATGTATAGAAAGGACAAAGGTTTTCGCATTGGCTACACCCAAGGAGTGCGAGGAGCTTCAAGAAATGGAAAACGAATAATTGCTAACGGCTTAAGCGTTCGCGCAAATCAAGAAGCTGCAGATAAAATATGGATATTAGAAATTGCAAACAATCTTTCAGGAGCAGTATATAAAGAACAATATTATGCTTTTAAATATGGTATTCCTACTACTGTTTTTTATGACAAAGGAAGAAATATAAAACTTACCCAAAAACAAATCAATAACATCTATTCAAAAATTGATACCGAGAAAAGAGCTAAAAAGCTTATGGACGATTTGGCGTTATCTGAAGACTATCCTCATCATCGCCCTAAAGGCATTACCACAAATCATGCGGGAATACTTAAAGAAAGAAAAATTGCTAACATCGTTATGTTTGGTGAAGAAAGAGTGTATGCAGAAAAACCATGGCATGCTCATAGAATTAGTCTTATGACAACATCTCCATCGCTAAAAAAAATCGTTAAAAATGCAGGATTTAATGTTAGGGCAAGTAAAAAGGGAACTTCAACCTGGAGAGTTGAAACCTCAAGAAAAAATTACAAAGATGCTATTGATTTTGTAAAGAAATTAGCATGCATTGGAAATTTAGAAATCTATCATAAAGCAAGATTAAGCCAAAATAAAAATAGTTTTAATTTTATGCCAGCAAGTCATTTACGAAAAGGGATGCTGATACCCGTTTATAAAAATGGAAAAATAGAAGAAGAAGAAATAAAAAGCATTGATATCAAGGATTATAATGGATTTGTTTACGATTTAAACATTGAAAATCTTCATAATTATATTGCCCATGGACTGGTGGTTCATAACTCTATCTATGCTTTCCGCGGAGCTGATTTTCGGAATATTCTTAATTTTGAGAGGGATTATCCAAAAGCTAAAACAGTAATTTTAGACCAAAATTATCGTTCCACTCAAAATATTCTTGATACTGCGCATAAAATAATTTCTAAAAATACTTATCAAAAAGAAAAAAAACTTTGGACGGAAAATCCGCAAGGAAAACCAATTATAATTACAGAAGCAATTAATGAAATAGAAGAAGCAGAATCTATTATCCAAGAAATAAAAAATCTTCAAAAAAAAGAGGGATTAAAATTAAAAGACTTTACAATTCTTTATAGAATCAATGCCCAGTCAAGAGCGCTGGAAGAAGGATTAATTCGGCACACTCTCCCCTATAAAATCATTGGAGCTACTAAATTTTATCAGCGCAAAGAGATAAAGGATATTTTAGCTTATTTAAAATTAATTTTGTATCCTAATGATTTAATTAGTCTTGAAAGAATAGCTAAAATTCCCCCAAAAAAGGCAGGAGAAGAAATAATGGAACGGGCCCGAGAATTTGCTAAAGGCAAATCTTTAGCTGAAATCTTAAATTTTATTCTTAAAGAGACAAAATACAAAAGTTATTTAGAGAAAAAATATAATAAAGAATATCGCTCTGAATATTCGGCCCAAGGCCGACCAGCCTTGGACTGGGAAATTCGCTGGCAGAATATTCAGGAGCTTTTCACGGTAATTAATCGCTATGATAATAAACCCGCCCTTGCTATAGGTTCGGCGGGCCTGCAGAAATTTTTAGAAGACACTGCACTACTTTCCGAGGCAGACGAAATAGAATATGAAAAGAATTTACTCAATCTAATGACGCTTCATGCAGCAAAAGGATTAGAATTTCCCGTGGTTTTCATTGCCGGTTGCGAAGATGGAGTTTTTCCCCACAACCGAAGCTTGCTTGAATCAATGCGATTAGAAGAAGAAAGGCGGCTTTGTTATGTTGGAATTACTCGAGCAAAAAAATATCTTTATCTAAGTTTTGCCAGAAGAAGAACACTCTATGGAATAACTCAGGCTAATCCTCCTTCGCGGTTTTTGGGCGATATTCCGAAAAAGCTGACGGCTTACAAAATAGGAAAAGAAAGTGAAGAAACTATTATAAATATCTAATTTATAGCCGTGGATCTCACATCTAAACAAACAATTCGAGATTTGCTTAAAAAGTATGGCTTGCGTCCATCTAAGAAGCTTGGACAGAATTTTTTAATTGATAAAAACGTTCTTAGAAAAATTCTCACCACAGCCAACCTATCATCCGAAGATACTATTTTAGAGATTGGGCCTGGTCCGGGGATGTTAACTATTGAGCTGGCAAAACGAGTAAAAAAAGTAATTGCAGTGGAAAAAGACAGGGTTTTATCCCAATTGCTTGAGAATATCCTAAAAACCGAGGGTATTAATAACGTTAAAGTAATGAATAAGGATATTTTACAAATTTCTCAACCTACGGCTGACCACCTGCAGGGTGGTAATTTTAAGCTAATTGCCAACTTGCCATACTATATTACTTCGCCGGTTATCCGAAAATTCTTGGAAGCCGAACATAAACCAGAAATGATGGTTTTAATGGTTCAAAAGGAAGTAGCTCAAAGAATTACAGCTATTCCACCTAAAATGAATCTTTTAGCAGTCGCAATTCAGTTTTATGCCAAACCAGAAATTATTAGTTATGTTTCTAAAAAATCTTTCTGGCCTCAGCCAAAAGTTGATTCAGCAATAATTAAAATAGTCCCTCATGTGGGATTTAACAAATCCCACATAGAGTTTTTCAAAATCGTTAAAATCGGTTTTTCTTCAAAAAGAAAAATGCTAAAAAATAATCTCCCCTCGACCTCGGACTTTCGACCGAGCTCAGTCGAGGGCCTCGGGACAAGAAAAATAGAAAAAATATTTAATGATTTAGGACTTAATCCAAAGGCAAGAGCAGAAAATTTATCTATTGAAGATTGGCTAAAATTATATGAAGAAATTTATAAACAATAATCTTATCTTCTTACTTCCAATATTAAGCGGAATTTTATTAATTCTTGCTTATCCGCCCTATGATTTAGAATTTTTAATTTGGTTTGCCTTGATTCCTCTGCTTTGGTTTATTTTTTCCAAAAGAATCAACTTGAGAAAAGCTCTACTGGGCGGAACAATTTGCGGGATTATATTTTTTGGAAAACTATTTAGCTGGTTATTTGCCACTTATCCTTTTGAATGGCTGGGAATAGGAATGCAAAAAAATAATGTTTTTGTCTTTATTCTTTTAATTATTCTCTACGTTATTCAAACCGTTTTTTTGGGATTATTTTTTGGAGTTTTTGCCTGGATTGCTAAATGTTTAATCCGAAGGATTAAACATTTAGCAATTCGAAGGATTGAACATCTTCTAATAATTCCTTGTCTTTGGATAGTGCTTGAATATTTAAGGGCATGGGGATTTGGAATTCTTTATTTAGGCAAAGAAAGTTTTTTAGGTCCCCATTGGACATTCGGAAATTTGGCTTATACGCTTCACAACAATCTCGTTCTTATTCAAATTGCCGATATTGTTGGAATTTATGGAATCAGTTTTCTAATTGTTTTTGTAAGCACATCTCTATTTTATTTGGGAGTTAAACTCCCAAATAAAAGAATGGTTTTAATAATTATTTTTCTGATTCTGATTGGTTCAATTTGGTACGGCTATGGGATTTATCAATTAAGAAGCAGTGATGTGGGAGATCGCAACTCCCACATAATAAAAATTGCCCTTTTGCAAACCAATTTTCTTTCCGGAAGCGAATTCAATGCTTATCAAAAAACAGAGGTATTTAAGGCCGTTCTAGATTTGTTTAAATCTCCAAAAGCAATTTCGGAAAAAGCCGAGCTTGTCATTGCTCCGGAGGGTTTTGGCATTGTTTCCCTAACTAAAAATAAAGAAATAGCCAAATATTTGCTTAAAGATTTTTGGCAGCCCGGACAAGTTTTTCTGGAAAACCAAAAAGTTATTGCTAATACCACTTCTAAATCAAGATTATTTTATTATGATTTAGAAAAAGAAAGCCCTATTGCCTTTCATGATAAAATGCTTTTAGTGCCAAACGGGGATTATCTGCCCTATTTAACAAAAGCCATATTAAATATTTGCTCTTTTGGCATTGGAACTGAATATGAACAAAGATTACATCAAAGAGGAGAAAAAATTAATGTTGCTCACCTGCCTGCCGGCAAGGCAGGAAGCTCAAAAGGTAATATCGGCGGCACGATTTGTTCAAGCATTGTTTCGCCGGAAATAAATCGCAAAATGACCAAAAATGGAGCTGAATTTTTAGTCGTTGTTTCCAGCGACGCTCCTTTTCATGGCTCAAAAACACTTTTGGCTCAAAATTTAGCTATGTCTAAATTAAGAGCGATTGAAAACCGGCGCTATTTTGCCCAGGCCACCAATATGGGCTATTCTTTTTTGCTTAATCCAAAAGGAGAAATAATTGTTAAAACTTCTCAATTTGGAAATAAGATACTCTTTTCAAGTATTTATCTTCTTAATAAAAAAACTATTTATACTAAATTTAATGACTGGATAGTTATTTTAGCTGCTCTGGTTTTAATATTATTTTTTATTAAAACAGTTATTCACATTCGCAGGTTTACTTGACTTTTGTTTTTGTGATATAATGTGATATAATATGATAAAAGGAGTTAATAGAAAATATGAAAGTTAAAATTCCTCTTATTGTAATAATTTTAGCCGTAATTTTAATCGCCGGAGGATTGATTTTTGCGTTAAAATATCCTAACAAAAAATTTCTTTCGGAACAAAATCTTAAAGACAGCGATAATGACGGCTTAAAAGACTGGGAAGAAGAGCTTTGTCATACTAACCCTTATAATCCCGACACTGATGGCGATGGATATTTAGACGGCGAAGAAGTTGATTCGGGACGCAACCCACTAGTAAAAGCTCCGGGCGATAAATTAAGTTTTTACCCTCTTCCTTTGGGAGAAAAATATAATATCACTAAAAAAGTATTGAATGAGGAGGTTATAGATTCAATGCTTGATTCCTATATTTCTCAAAAGGGTGAGTATATAACGGATCATTCGGAAATTTACTCGCCTGAAACATATTCAGCTTCTACTAAAGAATCTACTATTCAAGAAATATCCAAACGGGCATTAGCAGATAGTTACCCAATTTTAATAGAAAAAGCTGAACAAGCAATTTCAGAAATGCCGGAAATCTTTGACATTAATATTGCTGATGAAGATATAAATATTTCGGAAAACAACAGCCCGGAAGCTATTAAACTTTATCTTTTACAAGCATATTCTTTTCTTAATTCTGACACCTTTTTTCTTCAAGAACAAAGTTTTCAAGCATTAATAGCAGCTTTTCAAAATGACGATTTTTCAAAACTGAATGAATTAATTAAGGTTAATGATGAAAAAATAGAAAAAATCAAACAAATTATAGTACCTTCTTCATGGAAAGAAATTCATAAGCAAGGATTAGGGCTTACTCTGCTAATTAGAAATATCTATGTTTCTTTCAGAGATATTCAAAATGATCCCTTAAAAGCTTATACAGCTCTTGAAAAAATGGAAAACTTTTCTGACAATTGGAATGATTTAATGGAAAAAGCCCTAAAGCTTGCAGAAGAACAGGACATAGAACTGTCATTATAATGGAAATTAGTCGTATGGAAAATAGCTAATTTCTAATTTCTAAACAGCTAATCTCAAATATGTTTAAAAAATCTATCACTACAATTTTAATAATCGGACTAATTTTAAGTCTTGGTTTTAATTTATTTATTTTTAAGCCAAAGCAAGCCAAAGCTTTAGATGGAGGCGGTTCTTGGGCGCAGGCAATTAAAGAACTTGTTTTAGACTCTATTGGCTGGGTTGTTTCAGATATGGTTATTAAAAGATTGGAAGTAAAGATAATAAACTGGGGAACGGGAAGAACAAGCGATACTAATCAACCATTCGCGGTCAGTAATTGGGTTCAATATTTTAAAGATGCAACAACTATAGGCGCGGCAAAATATATTGCCGAATTTGAAAGAACTGAAATTGAGCCAGGAATAAAAGAAGTATTAAGAGATCTTGGCTTTGACAGATATGCTCAAGATTTGGGCGAATACCAAAATTATGCCCGTTCTACCCTTAAAGATGATTTGGGGGATAATTACCAGGGCTTTGTTGACAGCGGTTATTCTTTGGAAGCGGGCGGCTGGGCCGGTTGGTTTAGCACGATAAAACCGGAAAATAATGTTTTTGGCCAAATTTTAATGGCAGGACAAGCAAGAAGAAGAATGGAATTAGCTCAAAAAGAAGCGGCTGATAAGGAAACAGCGGTTAGCGGCGGCTATAAAAATGAAACAATAACTACTAAAACTGATTTGGAAGCATGTAAGGAAAATTGTGCTGCGGAGGGACCACCAGATCCTAATTGTATTGATAGATGCGAGATGAATTCAACAGGAATTCCTATAGCCAGCAGAATCAAAAACTGGGGTTCTACTATTAATACATCAATGACTAATGCTTTGGGTAAGGATATGAATAGAATTATCAGCGCTGACGAAATCAGTGAACTTATTGGTATATTTTTCAGCGCTTTAATGAATAAAACAATTACGGGAATGGGAATGGCTTTTTCACCCCAAAAGACTGATAGCGTGACCAAAGCCAGAGCTGAAAGCAAGCAACAATATTCTTATTATCGGAATTTTAAAGAAGAACAAAGCTTGGAAGACAGAAAAGACATTCGCGCAACTCTTTTGAGCAATATTTTAAAATCAATTCAGCAGTTGTCCAGATCAATAATATCTTGTGAAAAAGAAGAGATGATGAGTTTTGAAGATTATTCCAAAAACTCAGCTGATATCTTGGCTGCTAATGTAGAAGCTTTGTACGTAGGAATAGAAGGAGTTAATTTAAAGCCCGATTTTGAAGTTTTAGATCCCGCGGGCGCGCCTTATACTGTTTATGGCTATAGCTACGGGCATGTTCCTTCTGCTAAATTTCCTTCAAAATGTAAAAAAATAACTGATCAATTAACTCTGGGTTACAGCGCTACTTGCAGAAGCATTAAAAGCGGATTAGAGCCAAGTTTTGATTCAAGATGCGAAAATTGTATGTATGACCATGACGCTTTAAACTGTCCTCCGGCGCCTATTCCTCCTTTTTCTTTTCCTTTTGGAGTCACAGAAGCAATTATTAAACAAAAGGCAGATTTCTATAACGCTTGCAGGGGATGGTATTTAATAGGCCTTAATAGATGCGATGAATGTTTAACAAAAGCTGATGAAAAATGCGGCCAGCTTGATGAAGAAGAAAAAAATCAATGCATTCTTAATGTTTGCAGTAATTACAGCGGTCTTGCTGGCCATATTGTTTCCCCGATTGTTGATGGATTGGATTTTCACAACAAATGCTTAATAGAAGAAACAAAGGAAGCTTGTTATACCTGCCTTAGAGAATATTTTGTTCCGGCTACTTATTGTGAACAAACAAGAGATTATATGGCTCGTTCTATAATCAAATATCCTGCATTGGTCTTAACTCCAAGAAGCTGGACAGTGGGTGATGCGGGCACATGGATTGGTCCTTATGATAAAATTATTGGAGATCAGGGAGGAATGTGTGACGATAATTACAGTCCGGATAAAATAATGCTTTCTTTGATTTGCAGAATTCTTCCCGAATTTAAGTATAACGGCCAAAAAATGTGCGAAACATACTGTAAACAAAAAGGAATGACCGACGAGCAGTTAAGAGATATAACTGATTTCAGGCCCAATGATGAAGATTGCGGAAATTATAAAATGCCTGAAAGTTTTGGAGGAAACGAACCTTGGAACGCTCTTAACGATGGAACTATGCATATTCGCGGAAAATGCTGCGCCGATTTCTGGCAGCATGATGAAAGTAAATATGCTATTTGCGTAGGTTCCCAAGCAACAGAAGAAGAAGAGCCGCCAATAGAAGAATGCGGTTGGGGCCCGCCAGTTGAAGAGCAACCTTGGTGCCATTGTGAAGAGGGTTCGCGGCCCTTAGCCGCTATTAGAAATAGAGTTCCTTCCCAACCCTTCATATCTCCAGAAAACGAAGAATGTTGTAATGCTTGCGGAGATGTTTCTTTTGAAGTGCCAGATGATATGGCTAATCTAAACAAAGCTGAATTTTATTCTAATGCCGCTCCAGGGGGAAGTATTCTATATGTTGCACAAGGCAGTTGTAATGACCCTGATTCTTCAATATGCCGACAATCTCCTTTGGGAGCAATAATTGGAGACCGTGAAGACGAAGACGAAGACGAAGATGGAGATGGAGAACCCGGTCCTCCCGGTCCTCCCAGTCCTCCTGCCTCATTATGCGACTATATCGCCAGCGCTCCTTCGGGAATAATCTGTCAACTAGAAACTCAAAATAGCACAAATTCTAAAGACTGCTGTAATGTTGAACATGGCACGGAAATGATAGGAACAAGAAAACAAGATTGCGATATTAGCAGTTATAAAGGACAAACACTGCATGCAGGAGTTTATAATAATGACTCTACGGACTGTCAAACCAGCATACATGTTTGCGTACCATGCGATTCTAATGATCCCGGCTATCCTTATTATGGTACTGAATATAATCAATGCGCGGGAAAAATATGAAACAAATAAAATCCAAAAAACTTATTATTCTTATCCTTATATTCACCTTATTTTCGGGTTTATTTTTGGTCAATATTAATAATGCAAAAGCATTTAATCCTTTGGAATGGGGAACATTTGGTCTTTTTTATAAAGTAGGAAAATTGTTTGGAGATACTACAGCGGGAAAAGTGCTAGCAAAATCCGCCCAAGAGATGTTGGGAGGATTAACTTATCTATTTTGGAGTGCTGCAAAATGGTGGGTGGGAATTTGCGCCAGTCTTTTTACCAGCGTCCTTGATTTCACAACAGAAACATTGAGCGGAAAAAACGCAATGAATTCGGTTTACGATGGCTGGAAAATCAGCAGGGATATTGTAAATATGTTCTTTATTCTTGGTCTGGTAGTTATTGCTTTTGCTACTATTCTAAAAATTGAAACTTACGGAATGAAAACTCTTCTGCCAAAAATAATTATTATGGCACTTTTAATAAATTTTAGTTATTTAGCTTGCGGAATAATTATTGATACTACGCATATAATCACTAATTTTTTTATCGCGCCAATGGAAAAAGATGCCGGAGATATAGGCATCGGAGGACGATTGCAAGTCGCTATGCTCGAAATGAAACAAGAAAATTTACCTAAAGGCGAAGAACTAATGCCGTCGGGCGAAACTAACATTATTTATTCTTTTATTGGGAGCAGTTTTACTTGTTATAAGAATGGCAGGACTTTATGTTCTAATAATCTTAGCTCCCTTTGCTTGGTTTTTTTCTATTTTCCCCACATTAAAAGCAATGAGCAGTAAATGGTGGAATAATTTCCTTAAATATGCTTTTTTTGCCCCTATTTACGTATTCTTTATTTATTTAGGATTGCAAATAGTTACAAATTTAGGTATAAAAACACTCACTATTGAAGCTCCTGAAAGTTTTAAATACAGCATGGTATATTTAACCAATTATCTTTTTGCTTTAATCATCTTTGCCGGCGCGCCAATAGTGGCAATGAGTATGGGAATTTACAGCTCAAGCGCAATTATTAAAACAGCTAAAGGAGCGCTTGGGAAAGCAGCAAGAGCGCCAATTAGAGGCGCTTGGAGAAAATTTGATAGACAAGTTTTAGCTCCCCGAGGCCTTAGTCCAAAAGCCATTAAAACAGCCTGGGAAATGCGAAGAGAAGAAAAAGAAGAAAAAGCTTTTAGACCGGCAATCGGCGGTTGGAGAGATATGTTTAATAAATACCTTCCCTTTAGTAAAAGAGAAAAGACTTTTTATGGGGAACAAGAGAGCGACCTTTTAATAGATAAAGAAAGAACGAAGTTAGTAAAACAGAGCCTTAGCAAAGACGGCTTAGCCGATATTGCCAATGCATCTAAAAAATCAGGGGATATGCCTAGGTTTCAGGCAGCATTGCTTGAATTGGTTTCTCGAGGCGATGAAGAAGGGCTATTTCAACATAAAGAGCTGGGAGCAGAATATGGCTATATAACCAGCACGGAAAATATGGCGCAACTTATCCAAGACTCTATAAAAGATAAGGAAGAAGCAATAAGATTCGCCGGAAAAGTGGGAGCTTCAGCAAAACTGTCAGGCATACCTCAATATGATGGAATGACTGAATATAATCTTAAGAAAAAAGAAATGGCCTGGACGCCGGTTTCTCAAATGGGGGCACAGGGAGGATACGAAGCAATGAAAGTATATGCTCAAAGAAGATGGAGAACTTTTAATCGCCGGGCTTATCTTAGTATGGATAAAGATGGAAAACCGGTTGAAGTAACAAACGCTTTTAAGGTAATGCTTAGAACGATAGATACATCTGACATTGATAGAGCGACCAAGGAAATGTCCGGTCTTAATAAGAGATATGTTGCGATTGACGGCAAGGATAAGGTTCAAGCGGAGATTAACAGAATAACTGACACGACCCAGAAGAAAATCGCTCAAGATTGGTTAAATGGCATAGAAGAATCGCTCACAGCAGAAAAAACATCAACATCTAAACCTCCAACATCTCCGACATCTGAACCTCGCATCTCAACAGGAACATCTGAAGAAGAATTCAAAAAAGCCCGAGAGAAACACAAACCAGGAGAATTTGGCTAACAAATAAAAACCAATAAAAAAATGGCAATTACTATTACCCAACTAACATCAGAACAATTAACCAAGTCTGAAGTTTTAGAAAAAATAAGAACTAAGGCGCGGGAATATATTATTCACGAACAAATGTCCGATGCCTGGTTTTTGGCAAATAAGATAGAAGCGCGAGTTCAAGAATTAATGGATTCTTCTCCGGAAATTTACAAGCAATACCAAAAAATAATAGTCCAATTAAAACTTATTGCCATTCCTTTTTTAACTGATAGCCAGGTGTTTGAATTACTTGAAAAATATTTTCTTATCATTCTTAAACAAGGACTGGATATCAAAAGAAGAATTAGCGTTTATCTGGCATCAAAATCTGTTTTTAATCGCGACCAATTCAAAAGAGATATTTTAATCCATCTCAAAAAAAATCAAGAAGAAATCGGAAGCAAAACCCTTGGAGAATGGCTTCTAAATTATGACAAAGCCGCCGGAGCCAGAAAGAATACCAGCTTAGAACGAACAAGATTTATTACCAGAGACCTTGAAGCCAATAAGTTATCCGAGGAAGCAAAACAATATCTTTTATATTTATTAGAATTCTATGACAACTTGAAAATCAGCGTTCCTCTGCCAATCATAGGAGTAAGCGAGGTTACTCTTAAAGAATTTTTCAGAGAAATGAATATTCCTTTGCCCGGAGAAAAAGAACTTCCCCTGCTTAAAAAACTGGCTTTAGAAAAAAAAGTTCCTGAAAAAATCGTCGCCGCTAAAAACTTAAAACCGTCTAAACCTAAAAAAACTAAAAAACCGGGCTTTTTTAAAAGGTTGTTTAAAAAGAAGCCTAAAAAAGAAAAAAAACCCGAGTTGCCCAAACCAAAAAAAGTTATTCCTGAGTCAATTAGTCGCACTTATAAAGAAAAAATTTCCCCGTACGAAAAGAAAAGAGAAATGTTTCCCGCTAAACCCATAGAATTTGAAGGAAAAACTAAAAAAATAAAAGAAAAGTCCGAAACTTTAAAGAAAATTTCCAAAATTCCAAGCGCTGCGATAAAAAAAACAACCATTAAGGGAAAATATAAAATCCGAACAATGAAACAAGACATTGAAAAAGCGAAAAAACGACCCATACCACCCAAGCCGATTCCAAAAGTACGTGATAATATAGTTGACTTGTCGGGTAAGTAAGTATGCAATATCAAGTTCCTCAATATCTTAAAGTTGAAGATAAAATTATTGGGCCCCTTACCTTAAAACAGTTTATTTATCTTTTGTTGGCCGGGGGGTTGCTGTTTTTATTGTTCAATATTTTAAAGTTTGGAATTTTTATTATAGTCGCCATTCCTATTACTATTTTTACTCTGCTTTTGGCTTTTTACAAAATAGGCAATCAAAAATTTAGTCAATTTGTAGTTAACTTATTAGGATTTGTAACTAAGCCCAATATTTATACTTGGAAAAAAAGCGCTCCAACAAGACCCGAAGAAGAACCAATGCCTAAAATTATTAAAAAGGCCAAAGTTTCAGAACAACCGCCCATGGAAAGCAAGCTCAAAGAAATAGGATGGAAAATAGAAATTCAAAAATAGGAATAATAAATCTTTGAACTTTATCAAGTTTATGCCTTTAAATCAATCTAAAATAAAATCAGCTTCAGCCGCAGCAAGCCAAAAATTTATTGAAATTCAAGAAATCAAAGATGATATAATTATTCTAAAAAATGGCGGTTTGCGAGCAATCTGTATCGCTTCAAGCATTAATTTTGAGCTCAAGGGAAACGAAGAGCAAGAAGCTCTTATCATCCGCTTTCAGGGATTTCTTAATTCTTTGGATTTTCCACTGCAAGTTTTGGTTAGCTCTCGAGAATTAAATATTGACCCATACTTGGAAAACTTGAAAGAATTGGCTAAAGTCCAAGAAAATGAGCTTCTTCATGCTCAAACCGTTGAATATATAGACTTTATTCAAAAATTTGTTGAACTTACCGACATTATGGACAAGTCGTTTTACCTGATTATTCCTTACAATCCAATAGGCGCTAAAGAAGAAAAGCTCTTAGATAAAGTTAAGCATATTATTAAAGCCAGGGAGAATATCCAGAAAATATCGCCGGAAAAATTGCAGGAATATAAAGACCAGCTTATGCAAAGAGTTAATCATGTTATAAGCGGCTTAAGGGCATTAGAAATTAGGGTAATGCCTTTAAATAATGAACAACTTATAAGATTATTCTATGAATACTACAACCCCGGCCGATAACACCGCAGATATAAAAGAAATAAAAACAACAATTGGAAAAACTGGCTTCCAAGATCTTATTGCTCCATCAGCTCTTCAAATTTCTTCAAATAATATTCAATTAGGAGAAAAGATTGCCAGAACTCTCTTTATTGTTAATTATCCTCGCCTTCTCAATGTAAGCTGGCTAAGTCCGATTATCAATTTTCCTAAAGCAATAGACATTTCAATGTTTATCCATCCTACTGACACCGGCGCGCTTCTAAAAAAACTTAAAAGAAAACTTACCGAAATAGAATCTCAAATATCCTTGGAACAGGAAAAAGGCAAAATTCGCAATCCTATTTTAGAAACTGCCAGCAAAGATATAGAATCTTTAAGAGATAAATTGATTCAGGGGACAGAAAAATTCTTTAAATATTCCCTATATATCACTATTTATGGCGAATCAATTAAAGAATTGAATGAAGTAGAAAAAGAAATTACTTCTTTGCTTGATGCTCGAATGATAAATACTAAAGTTGCTCTTTTTCAACAAGCTGACGGCATTAATTCAACCTTTCCCTTGGGCGAAGACAAGCTTTTTATCACTAATTCAATGAACTCAGCTCCTCTTTCTACCTGTTTCCCCTTTATTTCTTCAAATCTTAGTTCTAATAAGGGAATTCTTTATGGCATTAACCGCCACAACAATAGCTTGGTTTTATTTGACAGATTTTCTTTAGAAAACGCCAATATGGTAATATTTGGCAAGGCCGGAGGAGGTAAGTCTTACGCAACAAAACTTGAGGTTCTTCGTTCTTTAATGTTCGGAATGGATGTTCTTATTATTGATCCGGAAAATGAATATGAATATTTAGCTGAAACAGTTGGGGGAGCTTATTTTAGAATATCGCTAAACTCGCCTTATCACATTAATCCATTTGACTTGACAATGCCCGGACCAGAAGAAAAATCCGAAGACATCATTCGAGCCAATATTATAGAACTTACCGGACTCTTAAAAATAATCTTTGCAAAGCTGACAGCTGAAGAAGAATCAATATTAGATAAAGCTTTATTTGAAACTTATGCTTCCAGAGACATTACTCCCCAATCGGACTTTAAAACAATTACTCCGCCCCTGCTCAGCGATTTAAAAACTATTTTAGAAGGAATGGAGGGAGGTGAATCAATGGCCAAAAGATTAGAAAAATATACTGAAGGAAGTTTTTCCGGCTTTCTTAATCAACCAACGAATATTGATATAATTGGCAAAAAATTGGTTGTTTTCAGTATTAGAGATATGGAAGAAGAACTCCGGCCAATAGCAATGTATGTTATTCTCCACTATATTTGGAATTTAATCCGATCAGAACTTAAAAAAAGAATTTTAATAGTTGATGAAGCTTGGTGGGTAATGAAATATGAAGAAGGAGCTTCTTTTCTTCACGGAATTGCCAAGCGCTGTCGAAAATATTATTTAGGCCTGACTACTATAACCCAGGATATCCCCGATTTTATGGAATCTTCTTATGGAAAACCAATTATTACTAATTCTTCAATTCAAATACTTTTTAAGCAATCGCCTGCTACCATTGACATCGTTAAAAAAACTTTTAATTTAACCGACGAAGAAAAATATTTGCTTTTAGAGTCGGAAGTCGGCGAAGGAATATTTTTTGCGGGATTAAAGCACGTAGCTATTAAAGTGGTGGCTTCCTATACCGAAGACCAGATTATTACTTCTAATCCCGAACAATTGCTTCAAATTGAAAAAGCCAAAGAAGAATTAGCTAAAGCGGAAATAGAACAAAAAACATGAACCAAGAAGAAATTTATCAATCCCAGCTTGCTGAAGAAAGAGCTCAAACAAAAAAAATCAAAATCCCAAGCCAGAATAAAAGTAAAAGAGAAATTAATATTAACACAGCCGAATGGGTAATTGTTTTTCTAGCAGCTGTTATTGTAGATATCATTGACCTCCTTGATTTAACCGGTTTTGGGGCAATTATAGCCAGATTGATTGATATACCTATACTTTTAGCAATTTGGATTTGGATAATTCTCAAGCTCCAGCAATTGCCTAGGCCTCAAAAAGACCTTATTTATATGCTTTTTGTTGCCTTTATTGGCGAATTATCGCCTATTGGCATGTTTGGTTTCTGGACTTGTTATATCGTCTATCTTTGGCTTAGAAGAAAAAAAATCGGTAGAATAGCCATTGCTCGAGGAGCTAAAAAAATAAGAAAAATAAAAAAATAAATTTATAATAGTATGCTCTCCAAACCGTTTCCAATTTTAATAATCTGTCTGTTGTTTTTAGCTATCCCGTTGGTTCTATTGGGGCAATTTGATAATTTCTGGATAATGGATGAATCTCCTATTAATGATTCTAACGGTATCGAATCAGAAATTACTCTAAAAAGTCTTGAACTTCGCTGGTCAGCTGATACCTATGTTCCTTTCGGGTATCAGGGCAGAGCTCTTCCTACTAAAGAAAGCTGGGTTATTGTAGAGGCGGATTTAAAAATCTCCGGAGAAAATCCAAAAAATCTAAAATACAGCTGGTTTCTGGATGATGTTTTCCAAGAACTTAAATCCGGTTACGGACGAGACGGTTTTAAATTCGGAGTCAGAAGATTCAATGGCGCCTCTCATACAGCTTTATTAAAAGTATTTAATGAAAGCCGTTCCTTTTTGGTAGAAAAATCAATTACCATTCCTATAGTTAATCCAGACTTAGTCATTTACAGAAAAGAAAATGCTCAAATTAATCTGCCATATACTGCTTCGGCTAAGATTTTTGACATTGTCAGTAATGAAGAAAGTTCTTTTTTGGCCCTGCCTTACTTTTTCAATATTAAAAGTCTGGAAGATTTAGAATTTAATTGGATTCTCGGCGACAAATCCGTTAAAGAATCTTCTTTAATAGCTAATATTTTTGGGTTAAAAATTACTAATAAAGAAGTGGGGGGAATGCTTGAGGAAAATTTAAAAGTTATTACCACCAATAAAATATACACTGATCAAAAAGTGCAAAAAACAATAAAAATAAATATCTATTAATATGAAACATTATTTTTTAATAATTCTTCTATTCTCCATAATACTTTTTGGGTCGGCCGGTTTTGTTTTAGCTCAAGAAAAAGGCTATCCAACAATTATTGAAGATTATCCCGAATTACCCGCTTGCGAAGGCAATAGCAAATGCCGACCAGGAGAGGCGGGATTTGGCTTACCCCAACTCATTAAATATATTTTTACGTTCTCGCTCGGCATTGTTGGAATTACGGGCTTATTGGCAATAATAATAGCCGCTTTCGGCTATGTAACCTCTGTTGGCGATCCTCAAAAAGCAGCTGATGCTAAAGATAGAATTATTTCCGCTCTCCTGGGATTACTTTTGCTTTTAGGAAGCTATATTCTTCTTAATATCATTAATCCCGACTTGCTTAAGTTAGGAGTAGAAATAAAACAGATCCAAAGGAATGCGCCAGAAGGAGGTGGTGGTGGCGGCGGCGGCGGAGACGCAGGAATGTTAGAAATTATCTATACGCTCAATAACGCGCAAAATTACAAAACGTAATAGTAAGTCCTAATAACTAAAAATAAATATTATGAACACTAACCTCAAAAAAATCTTAATAATCATAATCATTGTTTTAATCATAGCTTTAGTAGTTTTGCTAATTTATAATTTTTTTATCAAGCCCAAAGAAGAAAAAGAATTAGGCCCAGGGGAACTTCCAGAAGGGGAAGAGGGCGAACTTAAGCCCGGAGAAGAAGAGGAAGGAGAAATTACTCCTGCGCCGGAACTAAAAGTTAAAGCTATTAGCACAGAAAAAGTTTTAGCTCCAACTTTAAGCGCCGATAAAACAAAAGTGATTTATTACAGCCAAAATAACGGCAATGTTTGGCAATCAGCTTTTGACGGTTCCAATTTAAACAAGATATCTTCAGTTGTATTGGAAAATTTGGCTAAAATTATCTGGTCACCAGATAAGACTAAAGTAATAAGCATATTTCTGGATGAAAAAGAAAATGTCAGTAAAAACATCTATGATTATAACACCAAAGAAATTTCTCCTTTTAGCGCCGATATTCAAGAAATTGCTTGGTCGCCAACCAGCGATAAGATTGTTTATCAATACACCAACGAATTAACAAATGATAACAGTATTAATATTGCTAATCCTAATGGCACTAATTGGCAAAATATTCTTCAGACCCGAATAAAAAATGTAAATCTGGACTGGGTTGCTTCTGAAATAGGCTTTTGCGAAAAACCTTCGGGCTTAGTCCAAAGTTCTTTTTTCTTAATTAATCCCTTGAATAAAAATCTAACCAAGGTTTTTTCTAATATTTATGGACTATCCGTAAAACAATCGCCTCAAGGAGATAAAATGCTTTATTCTGAAACCAGCAATAAGGGGAAAAATATCGCTCTCTATACAGCATTAAAGGATGGTACAGGAAAAAAAGGAATTGATGTTTCTACTTTAGTAGAAAAATGTGTTTGGTCTCAAGATAATCGAACAATATTTTGCGCCATTTCAAAAAATATTAATGAAGCCGAAGTTCTGCCCGACGATTTTTACAAAGGTTCTTTTATTGGCAATGATGAATTTTGGAAAATAAATCTGGAAACCAGTGAAAAAAACAAACTTTTGGAACCTTGGGAAGCAGGAGAAGAAAATTATGACGCCGTTAATTTATTTCTCTCTCCCTTAGAAGATTATCTTTTCTTTGTAAATAAAAAAGATGGATTACTTTATAGCATAGAGTTATAAAATTCATAAATAAGGCTATCTATATATCAAAAGACTCTCTGAATAAGAGAGTCTTTAAATTTCTAATTTCTAATTTCTAATTAAATCTCAAATTCTAATATCCAAATAACCAAATTTTTAGACATTAGAAATTAGACATTAATTAGGTCAATTAGAGCAATTAGGTTAATTAGACATTTGCAGACTATTTATTCCCCAAAGTTTTTATTTTGCAAAACGGCCATTAATCCTACAACTAGCCAAAATATAACTGATAAATCATTTTTCCAATACGTTGTATCCGCCAATCCGTGAACTAAAATGTAAGCCATTATTGACATTAGCAACAAGCGCAACTTGCCAGCCTGCGACTTACTTGCTGAAGGCCGAAAAAACCAAATTAATAACAATATAAAGCCAATAAAGCCAATAATTCCTGTCTGTAACAGAAAAGCTAAAAAGATATTGTGGGGCTGGGGAACTCCCCATTCAGGATAGAGCGGAAAATAATTCCCAAAAGTTCCCGGACCAATCCCAATTATGGGATTGGTTTTAAAAATTGCTAAAGCTTTTTGCCAGATTACCAGTCGCGCATTAAAAGAATCTGCTCTTTGAACTAATGCAAAACAGCTTAAAGCTAAAATCATTATTAATCCTAGACAAAGAACCGCCCAGACTAATTTTTGTTTCTTTAACTTATATAAATATAATAACAATCCGAAATAAATAGCAACTATAATTCCTAACAAAGCGCCGTAGGATTGGGTAAAAATAATAGACAATAACAAACAGACAATAGATAATAGAATAAAAGTTTTGGAGCCCCGCACGCTGGGCGGGGCGAGAAAAGTAAAAAGATAATACCCAAAACTAATTACTATGGCTGAAGCAAGATACATCGCTAAATAATTTGGAGAATTATAAAAAGCTTGCAAGCGGCCAACAGGATTAAGATTCCCTTGAAGCAAGTAAATTAAAGAAATAATCGCAACAACTGTCCCCGACAAAAATAAACTATAAAGAGCGCCTTTAATTTGTTTAACATTCTTAATAGTAAAAACAAGTATAATAAAAAACAGCAAAGGATCTAAAAACCAACCTTTCCAAATACCGGCGCTAATCCGCAAGTCTGAAGAAAAAATTGTCGCCAAGCTAACGCCAATGATTATTAAAATAATAGCAATAAACAATAAATAATGAGCAAGAAATAATTTCTTAAACTCACTCCATTTAAAGCTCTTTGATAACCAAAAAGCAAATAGAATATAAATTAATATCTCTAATACTGTTGTGGGAATTCCAAAAATATCAAGCCGCGCCAAATAAAGCGGCAGACAAAATATTACTAAATAAATTCCCCAAATTAACGTTCTCATCGCTTTAATAACAATATTATCTCTTCTTTTGTTATCCCTTTAATCAAATAAAGCATACCAATGTAAACAGCCATTCCCAGTCCTATAAGTAAAAATAGATTCCAATTCTGAAAATAATAAATAATCGCTCCCATGGTTAGCCCGGCAAAAATAGTTTTAAAAATTATTTTAAAAGACGGGAAAGAAGATATTGTTTTCCAAACTAATATTAACATCAAGGCCGTAACTAAAAACTCGGTAAAAACCGTAGTTATGGCCGCGCCAAAAAGAGAATATTTAGGAATCAAAATTAAGTTAGCTATAACATTAAAAATCATTCCGCCAAAATATATCCAAGCACCTATTTTTTGCTTATTTAAGGCAATAATGCCATTACTAAAAAGACTTCCCAAAAATATCAAACCAATAGCAAAACTCAAAATTTGTAAAATCGGGGCTGAAGCGCTAAATTCTTCTCCTCCGATAAGAACAACAATGGGCATAGATAGCATCAAAAGTCCAATTATCAGAGGAACAATAAAAATAATCAAAACATTCAGGGTCTTTTGAAAAACTTTTTTAAACTGATCCCTGTCAGAAAAAGCAAACCTTGAAAGCAGGGGCATTATCAGACCAACAAGCATAGCCGGAAAAAATATTAAGCCCTCAAGAACTTTATAAGCAATGCTATAAATACCGACATCAGAAATAGGATTAATTGAAGATCTGTTAATGAATCCTAAAGAAAGAAAGATGCTATCAATTTTAAAATAAACCAAAGTAAATACTATAGAAACAGCAATGGGAAAAGCAGTTTTTAAAAGCTTCTTCCAATAAGAAAAATCAAAAGCTAAACTTAGAAAAATATATTTTCTGGCAAAGAAAAAATTAAAAACAAAAATCAAAGCACTGCTTATAACTAAAGTAAATAATATTGCGAAAAAACCTAAATCTAAATGTATAAAAAAAATCACCAGCCCTAATTGAGTCATCCTGCCAATTACCTCGGCTAAAGCTGGCTTGTCTACTTTGAAGTATTTCTGGAAAATACCCATTAATACTTGGGAGGCAGACAAGAATAAAAAAGAAATTGCGCCAATTGCTATTCCTATTTTTATCTGAGGAGAATAAGGGAAAAACCAGACGGTAATAGAAGCCAAGCTTAAAAACATTAAAAGAATAATGATTCTTAGCGTAAAAATATTACTGGCAATTTTCTTTTCGTTGGCGCCGGGTCGGGAAATTTCTCTAACCATTAAAGAATAAAGCCCCATGTCAGCTAAAATATTAAAGATAGATAAAAAAGCTAAAATCAAAGCATAGCTTCCAAATCCCTCCAGCCCAAGATAACGAGTAATAAAACCTATACTAACCAAAGAAAGGGCTACGCCAATTATACGTGCCCCAACAGAAATTAAAGTATTATAAGCAATTTTATGAACCAAGGTCATAATAAGCTACAAGCGCGGTTTAATCACCACTCTTCTTTCTGGTTCTTCGCCGATGCTTTCGGTAACCACGTTAGATTTTTCGGCAAGTTCTAAATGAATAATTCTTCGCTCATAAGATGACATAGGTTGAAGCATAACAGATTTTTTAGTCTTGACTACCTGCTCGGCTAATTCTTTACTAAGTTCTTTTAAAAATTCCTCTCTTTTCTTTCTATAATTATTGATATCCAATAAAAAAGGAAAGGATTCGGAACTTTTTTTAGCCACCAATAATCTTAAAATTCGTTGAAAATCATAAAGATTAGAACCACCTTCCCCAATTAATCGGTTAGCGTCATCCACCTGAATACTAACAACTAAAATGGAAGAATTTTCTTGTTTTTTAACCTCAATAATTGCATCTTTAAAGCTCATTTTTTTAAGCAATTCTTGGGTCGTTTGTTTAATTAATTTTTCTTTTTTCATGTTGTTTTAATTATTTTACGATTGACTAATAGATATTCTCCGATACCAAATAATGTAGTAATCACCCAGTACAATGGAAGACCTGCCGGAAGTTTTAAGGCAATAAAAACGGTAATAATCGGCATAAAATAAGTCATCTGGCGACCCATACTTTTTTGAATATTCATTTTCTTATCTTTTGATTGAGCGCGAGAAGAACTTTCTTTGAACATTATTTTACTTTGAACAAACTGAAGAAGGCCAGCTAGAATTGCCAAAAAGGAATTGGGAAGAGATAAATCTACTATTCCCAAGAAAAAAGCATTTATAGCGCCAGGATTTTTAATAAAAGGATAAAGCACGCTTAAACTGCTGGGATTTATTACCGCTCTGAACGCCCGATAAAGAGCAATGAGAACAGGAAACTGAATAAGAATAGGAAGACAGCCAGAGGCGGGATTAATTTTATTTTCTTTATAAAAATTCATCATCTGACGAGATTGCTCTTCCTTATTGTCTTTATATTTTTTTTGAATTTCCTTTATTTTTGGCTGGAATCCTTCCATGGCTTTTCGGGATTTAATTCCTTTTTTAGAAAGAGGAAAAAGAATTAATCTTATAAATAAGGTAATTAAAATAATGGCTATGCCAAAATCATGACCAGGAATAATATTGTAAAAGAAAATTAAAATATTAAACAATGGACGATAAAATAAATCGTTAAAAATGCCGGTTATTAATTCCATAATTATAGTGGGTCATATCCGCCCTCATTAAAAGGATGACAGCGAATAATTCTCTTTATGCTTTTACATAATCCCTTAAGAAGACCATATTTTTTAATAGCTTGATAACTATATTCCGAGCATGTGTGAAAAAAACGACAACCGCTATTGGGATCTAAATAATGCAATGCGGGGGATAATATTTTTTTATAAAATCTTAATAAAATTAAAATTATATATTTCACAAATTAAGCATTTAAGAATTTATTATTTTATTAATCTCGACTTCTTTAGCAATTCTTTAATATCTTGTTCGATCTCCTGATAGTTTTTATCAGCTATCACAGGCTTTACCCAAATCACAATATCAAATTCCGATTTGATGTTATCTAAATTCTTCCTAATAATTTCCCTCAACCTTCTTTTTATTTTATTGCGAATTGCCGCTTTTTTAGATATTCGCTTTCCAACAATAAAACCAAATCTACTAACCTGTAAATTGTTCTTTTTTAATTTTAAAAAAAGAAATCCGGCGCTAAAAGCCTTTCCGTTTTTAAAAACTAATTTTAAATCTTTATCTTTTTGTAAACGATATTGTTTGGCAAGCATAAAATAAATCGAATAATACTATCCTACACAGTAAGACGTTTTCTCTTTTTTGCCCTTCTTCTGCTCAATACTCTTTTTCCTTCTTTTGTCTTCATTCGTTTGCGAAAACCGTGAGTTTTTTTTCTTTTTCTTTTTTTTGGTCTATAAGTTAAGACTTTTGCTTTCATAAATTTAAAACGCTTGATTTTTTACTATTTTTAGATTACCATTAAATATAAAACAACGTCAACTATTATCCACACGCAATTCACATATTATTAACAAAAAGTAGCTATTGACTAATTTTTGATTGAGGATTATTTTTATAATATAATATATGAACAACGAAGAACTCTGGCAAGCTGCTTTGGGAGAAATAGAGCTTTCTATCTCAAAAGCAAATTATATTACTTGGTTTAAAAGCACAAACATCTTCTCGAAAAAAGAAGGTCGGATTGTTATTAGTGTACCCAATGCTTTTACTAAAGAATGGTTGGAAAATAAGTATAATAAATTTATTCTAAAAGCTCTTAGAGGCATTTCTAAAGACATTAAAGAAATAAGTTACCTTATTAACTATAAAAAAGATAAAGAATTATCAAGCAAACAGAAAAGTAAAAAGGTTTCTCAAGATTTAGAAGTTCAAATTCCAGAAGAACAACTTAATTTTAATCAATACAAGACTAACAAAAAAACAAATCTAAATCCTCGCTATTCTTTTAATAATTTTGTTGTAGCTTCTTTTAATGAACTAGCTCATGCGGCTACTCAATCGGTAATAAAAAACCCCGGTTACAACTATAATCCTCTTTTCGTTTATGGAGGAGTAGGAACGGGAAAAACTCATCTTCTTCAAGCAACTGGAAATGAAATACTAAAAATGAATCCTTCAAAAAAAGTAATTTATGTATCCTCGGAAAAATTTACAGATGACGTTATATCAGCTATTGCTAATAGAGAAATGGATAAACTGAAAAATTACTATAGAAAAATGGATGTTTTAATAATTGATGATATTCAATTTTTAGCTAACAAAGAAAAAACTCAGGAAGAATTTTTTCATACTTTCAATACTCTTTATGAAAATAATAAACAAATTATTCTGAGCAGTGATCGGCCGCCTAAAGCAATCCCCACGCTTGAAGAGCGGCTTAGATCAAGATTTGAGGGAGGAATGATTGCCGATGTGGGTTTACCCGACCTTGAAACAAGAATCGTAATTCTTAAAACAAAATTAAAAGATTTAAACTTAGAATTGCCTTTAGAGTTGCCCGATGAAACGTTAAATTATATTGCTTCTAATGTACAAAAAAACATTAGAGAACTTGAGGGAGCATTAAATAGAATAATTGGTTTTATTAAGATTAATAATTCCATTCCAACTCAAAATCAAATAATAAAAATTCTTAAAGATATTATTTCTAATCCTCAGAAAAGAACCACCTGTAAAAGTATTATGGAAACGGTAGCTGGGTTTTACGATGTTGACTCCAAAGATTTAACCGACAGAAGCAGGAAAAAAGAAATAGTAAAACCAAGACAAATAGTTATGTATCTATTACGGAAAGAATTGAAAAGTTCTTATCCTTTTATCGGTTCTAAACTGGGAGGGCGAGATCATACAACTGCCATATATGCCTGCGATAAAATAGAAAAGGAAAAAGAAAACAATAGTTCATTAGAAGAAGACTTAAATCTTATTCGTCAACGTTTATATAGTCGCGCATCATAGTCTGTAGATAAGTTCTTAATAAGTAGTTAAAATTTAGTTAAGTTATTTAAGGTTTTCATTTTTCTTTAAAATTTTAAACCTTTAAAGAACAAATTGTTAACAGCTTTTTACACATCTTTTGAGTATAATTTTAATGATAACTAAGCTAAATAATTAGGTTTTCCAGTGTTTAGGTTGTCTTAATAATAATAATAATAATAATAATAATTAAATTTATTATTATTATAAAAAATTAAAATGGAAATAATTAGTCTTCAAGAAAATTTTAAAAAAGGTATTAATATTGTTCAAAATATTATAGGAAAAAATTTAACTCTTCCAATATTGAATAATATTTTACTGACAGTAGAAAAAAAACGACTTAAGCTAATATCTACTGATTTAGAAATAGCCATAACTCATTGGACCTCTTGTAAAATTAAAAAAGAAGGAGAGACTACTGTACCGGCAAAATTATTTAGTGAATTTATAAACAATCTTCCGAATAAAAAAATAGAAATGAAAACAAAAGATAATTTACTGCAAATAAAATGTGAAATTGGCTTTTTCCAAATACAGTAATTTTCTTCA
>CAZYRO010000002.1:0-23662 GCA_964649435.1 uncultured Candidatus Saccharibacteria bacterium
ATTTTTGAGACAAAATATGGAAATAGGGTTAAAGTTTATACAATAGGAAAGCCTGACAATCCTTTTAGCCGGGAAATTTGCGGCGGTCCTCACGTGAAATCTACTGGCCAACTCAATCACTTTAGGATTACCAAGGAACAATCCAGTTCGGCTGGCATAAGAAGAATTAAGGCAATCTTGGAATAAAAGCAAAATAAAAGAAATCCCACTCGGCAAATAAATCCAAGTGGGATTTTTTGTTGTTAAGAATTATTTTTTGAGTCGGTTTTTGTGGATTATTGTCCGAATATGCTTGCCCGGAATCCAGTGTCGACCCTGCCATCTACCATAATGACGGAAAGCCCAATGCCCAAGCCAATTTCGATAAGAATAACGAAGCCTCCAATAAGAATGTAATGGAATCCATGTCCAGCCATAAATAGAATGGCGGCGCCAGCTCCCATAACGGCCTAGAAAATTAACAAATTCTTGCCTTTCTCTCCCGTTGTTCCAGCTAGCAAAACGGTCAATAGGTCTATCGCCCTTGAAATACTCTATTCTATTGTTTTTGACATCTAGTCGATATAATCCATTCCCAAGGATAAAATTCTTGTCATAAATAGTCTGAATTTCAATTATCCCTGCATTTACTCGAATATAGATACTACCTTTCCATAATTTGAGTGGATTAAAAGTAATTATTGTATTTTTATCCAATCTAAGAAAATTTGCTTCACCTAGACGAATCTCGACTCTGCCTTTTTCAGTAGTTAGTTTATTTCCTTGAGAATAAATTTCTCCTTCGGCATAAGTAATTTTAAATGTTTGTTGGGCTAAAGCAATCGAGCCAACCAAAAATAATCCGATTAGAATGCTTAAAAATTTTTTATGCATTTTGCGCTCCCTTTCTCGTAATCAGAGAATTAAAATAGATTTTTAAAGATCAAAACTTAAATAGTTTTAGAAACTACGGTTATACTGTAGCATATTTTTGATATTCAGTCAATAATATCTCAATCTTTTGTAACCTCAACTCAACTTGGTTATCCCCATTTGCTAGTTTTTTATAATTTTTATATAATAATAGTATATGACAGATAAAAAAATAATTAAAATAGTTGATATTATACCTCCAAAAGAACCCGATTCATTGTCATTGGCCGAAGAATCTGAATTTCCCGAGATTTCTGAAAAAGAAATTCCTGCTGAAGAACCTGAATTTTCCGAGATTTCTGAACCAGAAGAAGAGCAATTTTTTTCTGAAAATTTGTTTTCTTCAGATAGAGACAAACCATTAGCAAGATTCAGCTCAAATTTTTTGAAAAACAAAAAAAAGATTTTTATGGCTGTGGGTATTATTTGTTTTGTTGTTTTGGGTTTTGTGTTTTATTTTACCCTCTCTAAGGCGGAAGTATTTATAAAACCAAAAAGGGAAAATATGCAATTTCAGACAGAGTTGAACATAGATAAGAATGTTGCTTTTACAGAGTTAGATAATAATAGGATTCCGGGGCAGCTTTTTCAGGTTGAAAAAGAAGGAGAAAGAGAATTCCAAAGCACGCAAGAAAAAGAATTGCGAGAAAAAGCCAAAGGAACAATTACTATCTATAATCAATATAGTTCGGCGCCTCAAACTTTAGTTAAGACCACTCGCCTTATTTCTGAAAAAGATAAATTATTTAGAATGACTAAAACTGTTGTTATTCCCGGGGCAAAAGTTGAAGAAGGAAAAATTATACCAAGCTCTATAGATATAGAAATTGAAGCGGCAGAACCAGGGGAAGAATACAATATTAAACCATCTTCGTTTACTATTCCCGGCTTTAAGGGAACAGCTAAATATACCGGCTTTTATGGAACATCTGCGGAGCAAATGAGCGGTGGAATTATTGGGAAAGTTAAAGTTGTTAGCGAAAGCGATATCCAAGGGGCAAAAGATATTTTAACCGTTGAATTAAAAAAGGAAGTAGAAGAAGAGCTTGGAGACAGAATCCCTAGCAATCTGAGAATGTTGGAAGATGCAGTCTTGGTAGAAGTATTAGAAGCATCTTCAAGTGTTGAAGCTGACAAACCAGCTGATAAATTCAAGATAAAGATTAAAGTAACTGGTAAAATGCTGGGCTTTGACGAAAATGATGCAATTTCTTTAATAAATAAAAATCTTGAAGCAAACATTGCAGAGAATAAAGTAATAGCGCCAAATACTATAGAAATTAGCTATGCCGTAACTGATATTAATTTAGAGAAGGGAACAGCAAAATTAACCTGTGAGGTAAAAGAAGATATTACCTGGGAAATTAACTTAGAAGAAATTAGGCAGGAATTAGCCGGCAAGAATGAGATTGAGATTCGTCAATACCTTTCTTCTCGCCTGGAAATTGAAAATGCTAGAGTTGTTTTCTGGCCGTTTTGGGTTAAAAAAATTCCTTCTGAGAAAGATAAAATTAAAATAACTATAACCCAGTAATAAAGTAAAATTTTTATTAGTTGCAAGCTTGACTAAAATTAAATTTTTGTTATACTTATTTCATTATACGTGTATGGTAGAAAAAAACTTAAAAAAGATAATAGGAGTAGTCATTGAAAAGTTTCCCAATGCTACCTTTAAGGTTAAACTGGACGACGAAAGTGAGATATTGGCCTATATTTCCGGTAAAATGCGTATTCATAGAATAAGAATTTTACCCGGCGATAAAGTGACCGTAGAGTTGAGTCCTTACGACAACCAAAGAGGAAGAATTATTTATCGCGAAAAATAGTATGAAAGTAAGAGCATCTGTTAAAAAAATTTGCAAGAAGTGTAAAATAGTTCGACGCAAAGGTCGAATTTATGTTATTTGTGATAATCCAAGACACAAACAGCGACAAGGATAAGTGTAAATTTATTAGATTATGGCTCGTATAGCAGGGACTAATATTCCCGACAATAAAAGAATAGAGATTGCTTTAACCTATGTTTATGGAGTAGGAAGGTTTTTGAGCAACAAAATTTTAAAGGAAGCGAAAATTAATCCGGATAAACGATCTTCAGAACTTTCCGAGAAGGAATTAAATAGTATAAGAAAAATAATAGATGAAAAAAAATTTAGGACGGAAGGCGACTTAAGGCGAGAAATTATGATGAACATTAAGCGTTTGAAGGAAATTGGAAGTTATCGTGGATCGCGCCATCTTAAAAAATTGCCCTGCCGCGAGCAAAAGACAAAAACTAATTCAAGAACTGTAAGAGGAAATCTCCGAAGAACTATGGGAAGCGGCAAGCACAAAATGGAAAAAACTTAAATATAAAAATATGGGGAAAAAACGCATTATAAAACAAACATCCGAAGAAATATTAAAAGAGAAAGAAACCAGAGAGGCAACAACAAAGGGCAAGAAAGAAATTAAAGGAAAAAAATTAACTTGCGGAAAGGTTTTTATTCAATCAACTTATAATAATACTATAATAACTATTACTGACACCGATGGAAATGTTTTAGCTTGGGAAAGCGCCGGGGGAATTGGTTTTAAAGGGCCTAAAAAAGCTACGCCCTTTGCCGCTTCCAAGATTATTGAATCATTAATGAGAAAATTAGCTAAAACCGGGCTTAAAGAAGTAATGGTTTTTGTAAAGGGAGTGGGGTCTGGCAGAGAGGCCTCAGTGCGAGCATTAGTAAGTCAAGGCATAGACATCCTGTCCATTAAAGATGTTACACCTATACCGCATAATGGATGCAGGCCGCGAAAGCCGCGTAGAGTATAATACTAATCTACAAATCTTATCCTAATGATACAAATATTTGTAGCATTCGCATATCATTCGTAGATTTGTGTTAATAAATGAGCGAAGCGAGTTGTAAAAAATGTAGAAGAGCAAAGCAGAAACTCTTTTTAAAAGGAGAGCGCTGTTTTACTTCTAAGTGCGCAATGGTTAAAAAACCTTATCCTCCTGGAATGCATGGTAAAAGACGAAGAAATATTTCAGAATATGGAGCTCAATTAGCTGAAAAGCAAAAAATTTGCCGAATTTATGGTATTAGAGAAAAACAATCTAAGCGGTACTTCCGAGAAGCTTCAAAGGAAAGAGGAGTTATCGGAGATAATTTATTGAAAAAATTAGAAATGCGCTTAGACAATGTTGTTTTTAGATTGGGGATAGCTACTTCACGAAGAAAAGCTCGTCAACTTGTAAATCATGGGCATATTTTAGTCAATAATAGAAAAGTAGATATTCCTTCTTTCCAGGTTAAGCTAAAAGATTCTATAGAAATTAAAAAATCCAGCATTGGTTCAGCATTATTTAAAAATTTGGAAACTAAATTAAAAAAATACAAGACTCCAAGTTGGCTTTCTTCAGATAAAAGTAAAACAAAAGCAAAAGTTATTTCCCAGCCAAAGCAGGAAGATATTATTATTCCTGTTGACATAAAAATGATAGTGGAATACTATTCACGTTAAAATAATTCAAATTTACAAATGATATGCGAATGCAACAAATATTTGTATCATTCGAATAAGATTTGTAAATTAGCATTATATATATGGAAACAATTATTTTATTACCAAAACCTCCTAAAATTATTAAGAAAGAAGAAAATCGAGCTATTTTCGAAATTGAAAATTGCTATCCTGGATACGGCATGACATTGGGCAATGCTTTTAGGCGCGCTCTTTTGTCTTCTTTGCCCGGAACGGCTGTTGTGGCGGTAAAAATCAAAGGAACTGACCACGAATTTTCAGCCATACCCCATATATTAGAAGATGTTATTCAGATAATTTTAAATTTAAAACAGGTCAGGTTTAAAAAACACTCCAAGGGGCCCGTAACTTTAACGCTTAAAGCAAAAGGAGAGAAAAAAATTAAAGCATCTGACATTAAATTAACTTCTGATGTCGAGATTATTAATAAAAATGCTCATATTGCCACTCTTACAAATAAAAAGGCAGAGTTAGAAATGGAAATTGAAATTGATTCCGGGCTTGGCTATGTCCCAGCCGAACAAAGAAAAAAAGAAAAATTATCAGTTGGAACTATTGCCCTTGATGCAATTTTTTCTCCCGTAAAAAAAGTGAATTATAAATCAGAAAACATGCGAGTAGGAGACAGAACCGATTTTAATAGATTGCAAATCGATATTAAAACTGATGGCACCCTTACTCCCGAAGAGGCCTTTCAAAGATCAGCGCAAATTTTAGTAAATCATTTTAATATATTTGTCAAAAAAGAAGAAAAAGAGAGAATTAAGAAAATTAAGAAAGTAGAAATTAAGAAAGTAGAAATTAAGAAAGTAGAAAAGAAGAAAGTAGAAAAGAAGAAAGAAACAAGAAAGAAAAAAACAAAAAAAACTAAAAAGTAGCATGAGACATAAAAAAAGGGGAAGAAAATTTTCCATATCTAAAGATCAGCGAAAAGCATTGTTTCGTAATTTATCTTCATCTCTAATTCTGAAAGAAAAAATAACTACAACCGAGGCAAAAGCTAAAGAGCTGAGGCCTTTTGTAGAAAAATTTATTACTCGAGCTAAAAAAAATAATTTAGCTTGTCAAAGATTGTTGCTCAAGAATTTTTCGAATAAAACGGTTGAAAAATTGCTTAAGGAGTTGGGACCTCGTTATAAAAATCGCCCTGGAGGTTATATTAGAATTATAAAAATTAATCCAAGAAAAAGCGATGGAGCTAAAATGGCAGTAATAGAGCTTATAAAATAATATGCAGCAACAACGCAAGACATATACAATTGATGCTTCTGGCAAGGTCTTAGGTCGACTAGCGGTTGAAATCGCTGTTTTATTGCGCGGCAAAAACATGCCCAGCTTCTCTCCTCATAATATTGATTCGGGAGGTGAAGTAATAGTTATAAATACTTCAAAGATAAAAATTACTGGCAGAAAGGCTGAACTCAAGAAGTATTATCATCATTCTAGTTACCATGGCGGCTTAAAAGAGATAAATTACAGGAATTTATTCGCAAAAGACTCTAGCGAGGTTTTAAGGAGAGCTGTTTACGGGATGTTGCCTAGAAATAAATTAAGGGCGAAAATGATGAAAAAATTAAAATTATTCAAAAAAAATAAGTATGATAAAAACTAAGGCTCCAAAAGAAAAAAAGAAGAAATATTTTGAAGCTGTTGGCAAAAGAAAAACCGCCACGGCAAGAGTACGTTTATTTACGTCAAATCCTTCTCAATCGGCGATAGAAGGAAATTTAATAATTAATAACAAACCATATAAAGAATTTTTTCCTAGCATAGAATTACAAAAAATTATTGAAGCTCCCTTAGAACGTTTAAAATCTCTTGGTAGATTTAGAGCTACGGTAAAAGTTAAAGGAGGAGGTATTAGGGGGCAGGCAGAAGCAATTCGACATGGACTTGCAAGGACTCTTATTCTTTTTGATTCTAATTTTCGGAAGAAGCTGAAAAAATTGGGGTATTTAACTCGAGATTCCAGAAAAACAGAACGAAAAAAATTCGGCCTTAAAAAAGCTCGGAAAGGACCGCAATGGTCAAAAAGATAGATTTAGTTTTCCACAGATAGTTTTGTTTACAATTTTGTAGTAATATATTAATATAAAATTAATAATTATTTAAAAAATTATGAATAACGAAGCAAAAAATATTTTAATTCTTGATAAAATTGTAAGGGCATGCATTTATCTTTTAGTTTTTCTTATGCCTTTATGGTTTTTACCGATTACAGTTGATATAATAGCATTCAACAAACAAGTTCTGATGGTCTTCTTAATAGTAATTGCGCTTATTCTTTGGCTGGCAAAGCTTTTAAGCCAGGGGGAGTTTAGCTGGAAAGATAATAAGCTCAACTGGATGATTTTAGCTTTTTTGGTAATTTATATCTTGGCAACAATTTTTTCTTTAAGACCATATAATAGTTTAATGGGCTTTGCCACTCATCTAGGCGGTTCCTTGATAAATATTTTGAGTTTTGCTGCCCTTTACATCTTAATTCTTAATAGTTTTAAAGGATTTAAAGGGATTTTTAGTTTAATTTTCACTTTTCTAATTTCTTCGGCCGTTGCTAGCATCTTTGGGCTTTTGCAAATTTGGGGAAAATTTATTTTTCCTTGGAATTTTGCCAAATTAAGCTCTTTTAACACTATTGGTAATGTAAATGCTTTAGGAATTTTTTCAGCAATAATTTTATCTTTGTCATTAACCTTGTTATTTTCAATTAAGAAAGTTGGCGTAAAAATATTCCTGGGAATTTTAGGAGTGATTAATTTTCTAATTTTACTTAGTCTAAATTTCTGGGTTCTATGGATAGTTTTGGGTGTAGCAATGGCAATAGTTTTAATCTTTGGTTTGGCTAGCTTGCATCAAACCGGCAATCAAGTCGGTTGGCTAATAATGCCAATGATTTTTTTAGCCATTGCCTTGCTTTTTATTCTTTTCAAGCCGGCCTTACCTTTAAATCCTAATTTGCCGATTGAATTAGGCTTAAGCCATAGAGGAAGCTTGAATATAATTGAAAAGACCTTAAAAGAAAATCCAATATTAGGAACCGGCCCAGAAACATTTGTCTTTAATTACAGTAAATACAAGCCGATTACTATCAACAAAACCGCTTTCTGGAATATTCGATTTGTTGACCCGGCAGCTGAAGTATTTTCGCTAATTTCAGATACTGGCATTTTAGGGTTATTGGCTTTTTTAGCTATGATTGGAATGTTTGGATTTTTAACAATAAGAAAAAAACTTACAGACAAGCTAACAGGCTTGAGCAGAATAAATACCGGACTATTTGCAAGCTGGGCAGCTTTAACCGTCAGCTGGTTTATTTATCCTCAAAATTTAACTTTAACTTTTCTTTTCTGGTTGCTTATGGCTCTTCTAGCAATAGATTTTTCAATAAAAGAAAAGAAATACAATCTTAGAGCTTCTTCAAAAATTGCTTTAGTCGGCAGTTTTGCGTTCGTGATAATAATTTTGGCAGTCGTGAGCTTGCTATACCTGGAAAGTACAAAGTTTATTGCCGAAGCAAAATACAAAAATGGATTGGACGCAATTCAAATTAAAGGAAACCTGGATGAGGGGATAAATAAAATAATTCGAGCAACCGTAATTAATCCTTACGAAGATAGAACTTACAGAAATTTATCTCAATTATTCTTGATGAAAGTCAATCAAGATTTGGCTCAAACTGATATAAATGAGCAAGAAAAAATAAATAAAATTCAAGTTGATGCCAGCAATGCTATAAATTCGGCGACAAGAGCAACTACTCTAAGTCCTCAAAATGTGGCTAATTGGATTGTCAGGGGAGATATTTATAAAAGAGTAATAGGATTTATCGGCGGAGCAGAAAAATGGGCAGAAGAGTCTTATGAGCAAGCATTGACTTTAGAGCCGCTTAATCCTTTTGTTTATACTGAATTAGGAAAAATTCATGTCAGCATAGCCGATATTTTAACTCCTCAAGCTGAAAAGGATGAAGAAGCCAAAATACAAATAATGCAACACTTAGATAAAGCAATAGAATTTTACAACAAGGCAGTTGAAACTAAGTCCGATTATTCTCCTGCCCATTTTGATCTGGCAATGGTTTTTGATCGGCAAGGAAAAACAAAAGACGCAATCGCCAAAATGGAGGACAATAAACAATATACTCCAAAAGACGTTGGTATTGCTTTCCAGCTAGCCGTTCTTTACTATAAAGATTCTCAATTTGATAAAGCTAAAATGGAATTTATCAGAACAATAGATTTGGACCCTAGCTTTTCTAATGCTCGTTATTTTCTCGGATTATTGCTTGATAGGGAGGGCGATAAAGAAGCAGCCATTGAACAGTTTGAAAAAATTGCCGAGTTAAATCCTGATAATAATTTAATAAAGCAGATTTTGGCTAATTTAAGGACAGGAAAATCTGCTCTTGCGCCTTCAGAAGTAGGGCCCCCGACAGAGCCCGAGGAAATACCAATAGAAGAAAAATAACCCGAGAAATTGAAGTAGCAAAAATAAAATAAGGAACAATTAATAAATAACAAAAAACAACTCATGATTATAATGGGTTGTTTTTTGTTAATAATTTTAATAACTCATGTCTATCTCAAAGAGCTGCTTTTTGCTTAATATATATAATTTTTCATTCCATTTACTGTAAAGAATTTTTGGTTTTTCAATTGAAAAGTTTAAATTATCTTGAGGAAGAATATTTGTTATATTTCTTTGTTTTCGATTGTCAAGTTCGACAATTTTAATTTCATTCTCCTCAACAAAAATAATGTGCTGATTAGTTTTTGAATACCAGACAGTCTGACTTATTTTTCCAGGCATTCTTATGATTATTTCGGTTTCGTATTGCTTTTTTAATGGTTGTTCGGATTCGGAGGTAAGCCAGACAACTCCAATTTCATCTTCAGTTCTCCAAAGTAATTTTTCTTCATTGTCAGAAAAATGAATTTCTTGAACTTCTCCAGCAATTTTCTCTAAAACCTGGGTTTGGGGCTTAAAAAGATAAAGAATATTATCAATCATAAATATTTCGTCATTGATTATTTTAGCGGTTTGTTCAGGCATAAGAAGAGGGATTTCAAAAATTTTTTTAAATGATGAAGTTTCGAAGCTTGTTTTATAAAGATTTCCACTAAGGCGCTTAATGTACAAAATATTATTATTATAAATAGCATAAGTTAGAATGTCAGATATAATAGGTGGGGATATTAAAGATTTATAAAAATCGGATTTATCCAGTTCAATAAAATAAAGATTATTTTTAAAGCTAAAATATATTTTATTAGAATTTTGGGGATGAAATAATAAATTTTCAACATCGTAAATTTTATAGTTAGACAAAGAGTAAATTAGGTTGTTAAGATTTATAATTTTAGATTGATTCTTCAAGTCCAAAATATAATAATTATTATTTGGAAAATGCAAAAGAAGTTTTTCCTTGTCGTTTGACCACGAGATTTTTAAAAGATTTTTAAGATTAAGGGAAGGCAAGGGATAAATTTGCTCGTCAATGTTTTCGTCCAAATCTATTAAGCAAAGAATGGGCGTAGAACTAATTGTTTTGTCTGTTAAATAAGCGATTTCTTTATTATCTGGAGAAAAGGACAAATAATTGATGGGGTTATGTGTGGTTAAATTTAATATAGGATTTTTTTTAATAAGAAGGATGTTTTTTGCTTCGGTAACTAATTTTGATGTTATTTCTAGCGTCTTTTGCCAATCATAATAATTTGATTTAGAAATTTTAATATTATATTCTCCCGACGTTAATCTTTTTATAAATTTATTGGTTTTACCTTTATACTCGTTGTTTATATAAATATCAGCCTCTTTTGGGTGGGATTTGAGATAGAAAGCGCCAGTTATGACCAAAGACTTTTTTTGTAAATTAAAAGTATATCCTTGCGCGTAAAGAATAATACCTAGAGCAAGAATAATAAATAAAAAAAGAAATATGTAAAAAGTAAGGCGGCGAGTTTTGCGAGTCATAGTATTTATAATTTGTCATTGCTTATTCTATCATAAACTCGACCAACTTGCCAAGATTAATGTTTCAGGATAAAATAGAAATAAGGCGATGATAAAAATCTCAGGAATTCTAGCTATTAATAATGCTATTTCTTTAGGATATCCCTTTATTGAGGCGGTTCTTTCTATTCTGCCAATAACCGACGAATTTCTAATTAATGATGGGGGATCTAAAGACAAAACGGGATTTTATCTTAAAAAACTCCAAAAAACTTTTCCCGACAAAATTCAACTTTTTAATAAACCTTTTTCTGCCTCGGGGAATTTTCCCAAAATAAGCGTCTTGGATGAATCTATTAATTTTCTTATTGATAAAGCCAATGGCAATTGGATATTTGAGGCCCAAGGCGATGAACTTTGGCATGAAAAAGATATATTAAAAATTAAAAAAACAATCGAAAAAGCTTCTAAAAAGGGGTGTAATTCTATTAGGGCAATCCGGAAAGGAGCTGATTTTCAAGCTATAGGTTCAAATTCTCAGACATTGTCTCAGCATGTTATATACAAAATGGTGCCAATAGTAAGAAAAATAAAAGGGTTAATAAGTGGTGATGCCGGAGGTGAGTTTTGCGTTGCCGGCCTTTCTTGTAAACCGCCAAATGGCTTTGATGGTTCAAATGTTCCTCCCGAACTGGTAACTAATTTTGTTTATTTTAATATGGCCGAAAGAACTTTTCCCGACAATGCGCTTTCAAGGGGAAGAGCATATCTTGATTTTTTTGGCAGAAAGGGAGTGCTGGGAAGAATTACAACAAATCCTCCAATAAAACAAAAGTCTAACCCCGAGATTGTTAAAAAATTACCGGCTTTAATTCAGGGACTTGCCAGCATTTATAAGTATAAAGTAAGAAAAGAACTTTTTGATAAAAAATTTCTTAAGAAACTTACAGGATTAAATTATTAATATGAAAACTCCAGAATATATTATTTTAACTCCTATAGCTCCGGGGAAACTTTACTCTCTTAATCGTTTTCTTAAAAATGTAATATCTTTTGAGCCAAGGCCCCGAGAAATGGTTTTTTGTGCTGAACCGGAGATTGTGCCCCAGCTTTCCGGGTGGGAACAGAGATTAAAAAAACAAGGAATAAAACTAGTAATTTTTACATTGGAGCCAGAAATAATAAATAAATATCCGAATCTAAGCATTGAAAAAATTAGTTACAGTCGAGAGTATTTAAGGCACTATTTTATAAATTCTCAATTTGAATGGGCTTTATGGTTGGATAGCGATATAATTCCAAAATCAAACATAGCTAAAACCTTACTCAAAATGGCTTATTCTGAAAAATTTTTAGCAATCACTAATCAGTATCCGGGCAAAGAAAAGAATTCTCACTGGTCCGGCATCGGCTGTACTCTTACTTGTAAAACGGCCTGCGCGTTGAGTAGGTTTTGGATTGCTCCAATCATCTGGAAAGGAAAGAGGATTGGAAACATAAGCGAAGATTACTGTTTTCTTGCCATGCTTGACGCCGGAGCAAGAGCTCTAAAAAACAGAGTTGGAATGGAGGAATGGAAAGGAAGAAAAGTTGGCAAATTTGTGTCAGTATATCACGAAATCAAGCCAGGCGTTACTAGATTTCTGAAAAAGGATATTAAATCCGGCGGATTAGGTAATCCATATTTCCCTAGTTATTCTGAATAAAAAAGCTTAATTCTCTCTTTAAAATATGCATTTGAAATATGATCTTTTTTATCCTTACTATAACGGCAAAAAGATTCAGAGAGCTATAAAAAAAATTTTCCCCGAAGACAGAAATAATCAATGGATTGGTCAAGGTGATTTAGTGGATAAATTTGAGGAAAAATTTAGTAAAAAATTTAATTTATCTTATTGCTTAATGACCAATTCTGGCACATCGGCTTTATGGCTTGCTTACGATTTAGTCAGAATTAAGGAGGGAGATGAAGTTATTAGCCCCGTATTAACTTGTACGGCTACTCATATACCTCTTTTACATAAAAAAGCTAAAATAATATTTGCCGACATTCAGCCGAATACGTTAACAATTGATCCCAATGATGTAGAGAAAAAAATTACCAATAAGACAAAAGCTATAATCGGCGCAACTCTTGGCGGAATTCCTTTAGACGATAAAATTTTCAAAATAGGTAGAAAATATAAAATTCCGGTTATAGTTGATTCATCTCAATCTATAGGATATAATAAAGGAGATTATATTATTTATTCTTTCCAGGCCATAAAACATATAACAACTTGCGATGGCGGGATGCTTGTTTGTAGGAAAAAATCGGATTATAAACGAGCTAAGTTACTGAGGTGGTTTGGGATAGATAGAAAGAAAAAAGCCAAAAAGAATTGGCAGGCATGGCAGGGAAGAAAGATGACATTTGACATACAAGAGTTAGGATACAAATTTCAGCCAACTAACCTGGATGCCGCGCTTGGATTAATTGGCTTGAAAGACGTTGACAGGATTTTAAAACATCGAAAAAGTTTAGTTAGTATCTACAGGCAAGAATTACAAGAATTGCCCAATATAAAACTATTGAACGACAAAGGAAGTACACACTGGTTATTTGGAATTTTAGTGAATAATAGAGGTAAATTTGCTAAAACCTTAGAAAATAAAGGCGTGGGAACTAATGTAGTACATTTAAGAAATGATGTTTTTAAAATATTCGGAGGCAAAAGGCGAAATTTGCCTAATATGTCAAAAGTTGAGTTCCATTATCTTTATCTTCCCTTGCACAATAGATTAGATAAAAAAGATATATTGGAAATATGCCAGATTATAAAAAATATAAAATATTGAATTAAGTTGCGCTATATGTTTATCAAAAAAATTGGAATAGATTTAGGAACTGCTAATACTCTTGTTTATATCCCAAAAAAGGGGATAGTTATTAATGAACCTTCTGTTGTCGCTGTTTCAATAGAAGATAATAGAGTTCTGGCGGTTGGCAACGAGGCAAAAAAAATGTTAGGCCGAACTCCGGATACAATTATAGCTCATCGTCCCCTTAGAGACGGGGTTATAGCCGATTATAAAGTAACCCAAGCAATGATTTCCTATTTTATTAATAAGGCCGAGGGAAAGATTAGGTTGTTTCGACCCGAGGTTATGATTTCAGTTCCGGCCGGAATAACTTCCACGGAAAAAAGAGCAGTAATTGAAGCTGCCGTAAGAGCCGGAGCAAAAGCCGCTTATGTAGTAAAGGAGCCTGTTTTAGCGGCAATTGGCGCGGGTATTCTCATTAATGAACCTTCCGGAAACATGATTATTGATATAGGTGGTGGGACTTCTGAAGTAGCCATGATATCTTTAGGCGGTGTAGTTGCATGGGACTCGGTTAGGGTCGGAGGCGATAAAATCGATAAGGCAATTGCTGATTACATTAAAAAGAAATATAATTTGGCTATTGGAGAAGGAACAGCCGAAGATATAAAAATAAAAATAGGGAACGCCTTGCCTCAAAAAGAAAAAGAGTCTATGGAAATTCGGGTCGTGATTTGATGTATGGCCTTCCAAAAACTATCACGATAAGCAACAATGAGGTTGCTGAAGCTATTTCCGAACAGCTTCGGGAAATCATTAGGGCAATTAAAAACGTTTTACAAAAAACACCGCCGGAATTATCCGCTGACATCATGAATAAAGGCATGGTTCTCTCCGGCGGCGGAGCGCTTCTTAGAAACATTGACGAATTGATAACTCAAGCTACTGGCGTATCCTGCTATGTAGCAAATGAACCATTATTTTGCGTTGCCAAGGGAACTGGAATAGCCCTTGAAAATTTAGAAGTCTATAAAAGAAGCATAATGTCAAAGAAGTAATTTTTTTTATGAGAATAGGTATTATTGCAACAGCGGCATTAAAAAAACAAAGAACAGGTATAGAAGAATATACTTATCAACTAATTAGGAATTTGATTAAACTCGGTGTGAAAAATCACCAGTTTATTTTATATACAGATAGAAAACAAGACTTGATAAAAGATTTACCCAAAAATTTTAAAAATAAAATACTAAAATGGCTCCCCAAAAAGGGGTGGACTCAAATTCGATTAAGCTGGGAAATGCTAAAAGATAAACCAGACATTCTATTTGTTCCCGCCCACACACCTCCACCTTTTCATCCTAAAGTAATCGTTGCAATCCAGGGCTTAGAATATGAACAAGTTCCAAAATGTTATTCATTTTGGCAAAGAAAGAAATTAAGATTTTTAACAAAAAGAAACGCAAAAAAGGCAACAAAGATAATCGTCCCATCAGAATGCACTAAAAATGATTTAATTAAATTTTATAAAATTAATCCTAAAAAAATATTTGTAATTTATCATGGAATCTAAAAAATATATTTTATATCTTGGTACGGGGCATAAAAGAAAGAATATTGATGGATTAAAAATGGCATATAAAATTCTTAAAGAAAAATATAAAATTTCTCATAAACTAATTTTGGCTGGAGTTGATGATTATGTAAACGAAGAAAAAAAATGGCAATTGTTAAAAAATGCTGACGTATTTGTTTTTCCTTCTTTTTATGAGGGATTTGGGATGCCGGTTTTAGAAGCTCAAATTGTTAAAATACCGGTTGTTGCATCTAATATTTCTTCTTTGCCCGAAATTTTAGGCAACTCAGCATTATTGATTAATCCTAAAAAACCCGAAGAAATAGCCAAAGCAATTTATAAAATCATTAAAAATCCTGATTTAAAAAAAGAATTAATCAAAAGAGGCAACGAGAATATAAAAAGATTTGATTGGAAGAGCTGCGCAAGAAAAACTTTATCTATAATTCTTAATTCGTGATTCATAATTTATGCGCATAGCGTTAATACATGATTATATAGCTGCTTATGGGGGAGCCGAAAAAACTTTCAGGGCTTTGATTGAATTATCCCCTGAAGCAGAAGTTTACACTTTGTTTTATAACAGGAAAATAAAAGAAAAATTTTTTCCTAAAATTGAGATTAAAACTTCTTTTTTGCAAAAATTTCCTGCTATTTTGAGAAAAAAATATCAACTGCTTTTACCATTTTTACCAGTTGCTGTTGAAACTTTAGATTTTCGAGAGTTTGATGTTGTGATTTCTTCCAGCTTTTCTTTTGCCAAAGGAATAATTACCAGGCCTGGAACAAAACATATTTGTTATTGCTACAGCCCAAATCGTTATCTATGGCTGGAAAGAAAAAATAAAAAATTTTTATGGAAGAATCCTGTGTCTAAATTACTATTTCACTATGCTCGAATTTGGGATAGACAAGCTAGCGAGCGGGTGGACCACTTTATTGCTATTTCTGAAACAGTTCGAAAACGCATTAAAAAATATTATAAAATGGATTCAACGGTAATCTATCCGCCCGTTCAAATCCTAAATCCTAAATTCAAAATCCTAAATAAATCCAAAATTCAAAGCCCAAAATCCAAAAACGAGTTTTATTTAATTGTGTCGCAATTACGAGCTTATAAACGAATAGATTTGGCGATAAATGCTTTTAATAAATTAGGATTAAAATTAGTAATTATTGGCGAGGGACCGGAAAAGGGGAGATTAAAAAGATTGGCCAAGAAAAATATAAAAATTTTGGGTTGGCAGCCAAATAAAGTAGTGGCTAAATATTATAAAGACTGCAGAGCTTTTATATTTCCCGGCGAAGATGATTTTGGAATTGCTCCTGTTGAAGCTATGGCTTGGGGCAAGCCGGTTCTGGCCTATCGAAAGGGCGGAGCAACAGAAACTGTAATTGAAGGAAAAACTGGCGAATTCTTTGACCAACAGCATCCCGCAGTTTTAATCGACGGCATCCGTCACTTAAAAAATAATTTGTCAAAATACAATCCAAAATTCATTCACGCTCATGCTCAAAAATTCTCCCGAGAACGATTTGAAAAAGAATTCAAAAAACTTGTAAAGAAAGTTGCTGATAAGCCTTAATTATGATAATATATTATTATTGATAATATATTTGTATGAATGAATTTATTGAGCAGAAGCATATTTTAGATTATCTTAAAAAAAGCATAGAGAAGGACAGAGTTAGTCACGCTTATTTATTTGAGGGACCAAAATATTTAAAAATAAAAGAAATAGCTTTATGGTTTGCAAAACGTCTACAGTGTCAAGATGCTAAAAAATCATGCGATTCTTATGCATCAGCAAGCAAAAAATGCCGCTCCTGTCAAGATATAGAAAAAAATCGACACCCGGACGTAATAATAGTTTCGCCTATGCCAACAAATAAGATTGGCATTGAACAAATTCGAAAATTAAGACGACATCTAAGCTTATCTCCGCACAGCGGTCCTTATAAAATTGCTATTATTGATTCTGCCGAAAAGATGACATTGCAAGCAGCTAATGCCCTATTAAAAACCCTAGAAGAACCGCGGGGCAACACGGTTTTAATCCTGATTGCTAATATTATTTCGGCCCTGCCAGGCACAATATTATCCCGCTGCAAAGAAATAAAATTTAAAACTATTCCCTTGGATAAAATATCTAAAAATTTTGTTAAAAAAGAGGATATCAATATTATCGGAGAACCCTTAAATAATATTTTTAAATATATAGAAAACACAGTAAAAAAGAAATCAAAAACTTTAATTCTTTTAGATAGCTGGCTTTTTTGGTTTAGAGATATTTTAGTAAACAATAAAAAAAGTAAATACTCTCAAAAGCAATTAATTAAAATACTTAAAGAAATTCAAAAAACAAAAAACTTGATTTTGAATACTAATATTGACTCAAGATTGGCGTTAGAAGTACTGGCATTAGAATTATAGCGCAACGCCGATATGCGAATGTATTAGTATCATCCTTAAATGTATAAAGAGATTATTGACAATATAAAACCCGACTTAGAAAAAGCCATGGAATATCTTAAGAATGAACTAAATAAGCTGCGAATTGGAAGGGCCACTCCGGCAATAGTTGAAGACTTAGAAATAGAATGCTACGGACAAAAAATGCCCTTAAAGCAATTAGCAAATATTTCTACTCCTCAACCGCGCTTAATCATTGTTCAGCCCTGGGATAAAACTATTTTAGAAAGTATAGAAAAAGGAATTTCTAAATCTTCCCTTGGATTGCCCTCAATAATTGATAGCGACGTGATTCGTATTAATGTTCCCCAATTAAGCGAAGAAAGGCGGAAAGAACTAACAAAAGTTCTTCATGAAAAAATAGAAGAAACCAGAATCTCAATCCGCCACAAAAGAGAAGAAGCATGGAAAAAAATCCAAGAAAAAGAAAAGGCAGGGGAGATGGGAGAGGATGATAAATTTAGAGGAAAGGATGAGCTTCAGAAAGTAATAGATGAATATAATAAAAAGACAGAAGAAATAAGAGAAAAAAAGGAAGAAGAAATAATGACAGTTTAAAGCTGTTTTAATTTAAAAATATGATTCTAACAATACTTGTTTTCATACTAATTTTAGGATTATTGATTTTTTCCCATGAATTTGGGCATTTTATTAGCGCTAAAAAAATGGGCATGAGGGTTGAGGAATTTGGTTTTGGTTTTCCGCCTCGACTTTTTGGCATTAAAAAGGGAGAAACTTTATACTCTATAAATTTAATTCCTTTAGGTGGATTTGTAAAAATTTCTGGAGAACAGGGACCGGAAAAATCCAAAGGAAAAAAAACAGCCCGCTTATTTTACGCTAAGCCAATTTGGAAAAGAGCAATAGTAATTTCTATGGGAGTAATTATGAATTTATTTGTAGCAATAATTCTTTTAAGTATTGTTCATGGCATAGGCATCCCAACCGTAATTGAGGAAAATACAATCCAGGCGAAAAATATACAAATCCAAATCATTGACATTGCAAAAAACTCACCAGCTGAAAAAGTAGGATTAAAGATGGGAGACGCAATAAATGAATTAAAAATTAAAAATCAAAAATTAACAATTAGTGAAGTTGAGGGAGTGCAAGAAGCTGTAGCTAGATATGCTGGAGAAGAAATTACTTTAGTTATTCAAAGAGGAAATGAAGTTTTGGAAAAAACTTTGTTGCCAAGAATTTCCCCGCCTGAAAACGAGGGCCCAATAGGCATTGCTCTGGCAAAAATAGGTATTGTAAAATATCCTTGGTATGCGGCAATTTGGAGGGGATTTAAAATAACCATTAAGCTGACAGGAACTTTTATTGTTCTCTTTTACCATTTATTGAAAACCCTTATTCTAAGGGGAGTTTTAATCGGAGAAATAGCCGGTCCGGTAGGAATTGCGGTTTTAACTTCTCAAGTTACTAAACTTGGCTTAACCTATATTTTACAATTTGCAGCCTTTCTTTCTATCAATTTAGTAATTATCAACGCCATTCCTTTTCCAGCCCTGGACGGTGGTCGACTTTTGTTTTTACTTATTGAGAAAATAAAAGGATCGCCGGTTAGCTCCAAAATAGAAAATCTAATTAATGGCTTGGGATTTGTTCTCTTGCTTGTTTTTATGGCTTTAGTTACTTTTAGAGATATTGCGAAATTATTATGAGACAGTCACAACTTTTTGCTAAAACAAAAAAACAATCGCCAAAGAACGCTAAGATAATCAGTCATAAATTTTTAATAAGAGGCGATTTCATTGATCAATTGGCATCTGGTATTTATAGTTTCTTGCCTTTGGGTTGGCGGGTTCATAAAAAAATAGAACAAATAATCAGAGAGGAAATGGAAGCCATTGGCGGTCAGGAAGTTTTTTTGCCGGTATGTCAGCCTAAATTTCTTTGGGAAGAAACTAATCGCTGGAAAACTTTTGAACCACCTCTTTTTATAATTAAAGACCGCCATAAAAAAGAATTTGCCCTGGGGCCAACTCACGAGGAAGTAATCACTGATTTAGTAAGAAAACGAGTTGAGTCTTATAAAGACCTTCCTTTGTACTTGTTTCAAATCCAAAATAAATTTAGAAATGAAATGCGTTCTACCGGAGGATTATTAAGGGTTCGAGAATTTATCATGAAAGATTTATACAGTTTTCATGTTTCAGAAAAAGATTTGGCCAATTATTATAAAAAAGTAGAAAAAGCTTATTTTAAGATTTTCAAAAGATGCCAATTAAAGGCTGTCCCTATGGAAGCTGAATCTGGCGCTATTGGCGGAAGTATTTCTCATGAATTTGCTATCATAAATGAGAGTGGCGAGAGTAAAATTTTAATTTGTGATAATTGTGGTCTTGCTATTAGTTTTGAAAAAATGAAGCAGGGAAAGAAATGTCCTAAGTGTGGAAAGAAAATGGAGGTTAAAAATTGCATTGAAGCCAGTCATAGTTTTAATTTAGGCACTAAATATACTGAAGTAATGAGCGCTTATTTTATTGACAGAACCGGCGAGAAAAAACCGATCATTATGGGTTGTTATGGCATTGGTCTTGGCAGGCTAATGGCTACAATTATTGAACTACATCATGACAAAAACGGCATTATCTGGCCAAAACAAGTAGCTCCTTTTGACGTTCATTTAATTCGGATAGGAGACAATAAAAAAGTTAAAGCAGAAGCAGAAAAGGTATATAATGCTTTACAAAAAAAGCAAATTGAGATATTATATGATGATAGGAAAGATACGCCGGGGATTAAGTTTGCTGATGCTGATTTAATAGGAATTCCCTTAAGGATTGTGATAAGCGAAAAAACATTAAAAAGAGAAAGTGTGGAGTTTAAAAAAAGAAACGAGAAAAAGATTAAATTAATTAAAATTAAAGATATTCTAAAAAATGTTTAAAAAAATTTTTGGAAAACTTTCAAAAGATATAGGAATTGACCTGGGAACAGCAACAACGCTTGTCTATGTAAAGGGGCGGGGGATTGTTATTAATGAGCCTTCGGTAGTAGCAATTAATCAAAAAACCGGGCAGATTTTATCTATCGGAGATGAAGCTAAAAAAATGGTTGGACGAACGCCGGCTCATATTTCCGCTACTCGTCCTTTGGTTGACGGAGTAATTTCGGATTTTGAAATTACCGAGCAAATGCTTCGTTATTTTATTAGTAAAGTCCATAAAGAAAGTTTTAATATTCTGCCTCGACCAAGAATAGTAATAGGAATCCCTTCTGGAATTACCGAAGTAGAAAAAAAGGCCGTTCAAGACGCTGCGCTGAACGCAGGGGCAAGAGAAGTTTATTTAGTCGAAGAAGCAATGGCAGCAGCTATTGGAGCTAGACTGCCCGTCCAAGAAGCGATAGGAAATATGATTGTTGATATTGGCGGTGGAACCTCCGATATAGCAGTTATATCTTTGGGAGGAATAGTGTCCAGTAAAACTTTAAGGATTGCCGGTGATAAATTAAACAAAGACATAATAAATTTTGCTCAAGACGAATTTAAATTAGTTTTAGGTGAAAAGACTGCTGAAGATATAAAAATTGCTGTTGGGTCGGCCTATGAATTAGAAGATTCCTTAGAAACGTCGATGCGGGGTCGTGATTTAGTTACCGGCCTCCCCAAAGAAATAATAGTTGAAGATAATCAAATTCGCAAAGCTTTATCCGGGTCAGTTAAAATGATTGTAAACGCAGTTAAAGAAACAATAGAGAATACACCTCCGGAGTTAGTAGCTGATATTATGAGCAGAGGAATTATTATGGTTGGCGGAGGAAGTTTGCTCAGAGGATTTGATAAGCTCTTAAAAGAAGAAACAAAAATACCTATAAAGATAGAAGAAGATCCATTAACGGCAGTTGTTCGCGGCGCGGGAATTATTTTAGAAGATATTAAAAAATTACGGGAAGTATTGGTGCCTCTTGATTACGGAGAAGTGCCTAAATAATATTTAATAAATAATAAACAAAGATGAGCGAAATCTCTAAAACTAAATCTTTTTTAGTGGCTCTAATCATTATAATGGGGCTTATTTTTTTAAATTTTCCTGTTGCGTCCAATAAAATAAGGAGTTCGTTTTACTCGATTTCAAGCCCGATTCAAAAAAAATTTAATAAATTCATTAGGCAAATTGAGGATAGCTGGTTTTTTTTAAATTCTCTTAAAAAAATTTCTAAAAAAAATATAGAATTAGAAGAAGAAATTAAAAAAATAACAGCTCAAAATGTGAAACTCAAGGAACTCGAAAAAGAAAATCAATTTTTACGTTCTCATTTTGATTTACCTGCTTCTCAAGAATACAGCATTGATTTAGCTAATATTATAGGCGTAGATTTTCAGGGTTTGGAAAAGTACTTTTTAATAGATAAAGGCAGCTTGAATGGCATTAGCAAAGACATGCCGGCAATTGCTTTCGAGAATATTTTAATAGGAAAAGTAATTACAGTTTCTGATAATTTTTCCAAAATTCTTTTAATCACCAGTCCAAATAGTAAAATTCCCGCGCTGATTCAAGAATCAAGAATAGAAGGGTTAATAAAGGGAATGGGCACGGATACTCTTTCTATGGATTTAGTTTCTAAAGATAAAAAGATAGAAGTAAATCAAACAATTACTACTTCGGGTATCGGCGCTATTTTCCCAAGAGGTCTTTTAATTGGAAAAGTTTTAATAATAGAATTTTCGGAAAATAAGATGTTTCAAAAAATTACAGTTAAGCCTGCCACAAATATAGAAAAATTAGAGCAAGTTTTTATTATTAAATAAATACTGTGATAAAAATATTGCTATCCGTAATAATCATTTTCATTCTGATTATTTTTCAAACTTCTCTTTACCCCTATTTAGAAGTTGGGAATGCTTTTCCAAATTTAATATTAATTTTGGTTTTAGTTTTAAGCATTTTAAAAGGCTATAAAAAAAGTTTAGCATGGATAATTATAGGAGGGCTTTTCTTGGATATTTTTTCATTTAATAATCCTATCGGTATTTCAATTTTAGGTTTATTTTTAATCGGTTATTTAGCTTATTTTTTCAGTCAAAACATTTTTAAGAAAAGTGGCATTTTCCCAATAATATTAATAGCAATCAGCGGAACACTAATTTATAGATTGGTTTTAATTTTAGTTCTCTTTATCGCCGGGATTAATTTTCAATTAAGTTTTAAACAGTTATTATTTCAAATAATTTACAATGTAATTATTTTAATTCCGTTATTTTACCTAGTAAAAAAAATCACTTCCCGGCAAATTAATAAAAATGCTTAAAAAACGTCAAAAAAATCTTGAAAAATATAAAATTAAACGATTAAGCCGGGAATCCATTGAAGCCGAGGAGATTTTTTTAGATTCTAAAAAAATAAAAGAATCACCGGAAAGTGAACGAGAAAAATTAGAATTTCCTATTAAAAAAGGGCGGGTTTATTTTCTTTACTTCTTGATTGCCGCTCTTCTTTTAATTTTATTTATTAGAGTAGTTGATTTGCAAATTATTAATGGCAGTTATTGGCGAGAGTTAGCTGAAAGCAATAGAATTCGTTCTTATCCAATAAAAGCGCTGCGCGGAATAATCTATGACCGAAAAGGAGACCCACTTCTTTTTAATAAACCGAAGTTTGATTTATTGGTTGTGCCCGCCGATTTACTTAAACAAGAACAGGCAATTGATACAATAGATTACTTATCCGACTTTTTGAAAGAACCAAAAGAAGAAATAGAAGACTTGATTAAAAGAAACGCTAATCTTTCTGTCCCTATCGCCATAAAAGAAAATATCTCTAAAGAAATGGCTTTAGTTTTAGAAAGTAAGTTTTCCGAGAATCCAAGCGTATTAGTAGAAACTGGCAGCCAAAGAAATTATATTGACGGCTTGTATTTTTCTCATATTTTGGGTTATTTAAGGAAGATTAGCCCGGAAGAACGTCAGAAACGTCCCGATTATCTTATAGATGACTGGATGGGAGCAGATGGCCTGGAACTTTACTATGAAGACTCTCTTCGTGGTTCTTATGGTGAAAAATTGGTAGAAGTTGATTCTCAAGGAGAAATCAAAAACATTTTTGCCCGTAAAGAATCTGGGTCCGGAAAAAATATAGTTCTTTCTATTGATAGCGATTTACAAAAAAAACTATATGATGAACTAAAAAAAACGCTCCAGAGATTAAAAACTGATAGAGCGGCTGCCATCGCCCTAAATCCTAATACCGGTGAAATTCTATCCTTAGTTAGTTTCCCTAATTTTGATAACAATAAATTTATTCAGGGGCTTACTATAAAAGATTTTGAAAAAATTATTGAAAATCCCTCTAAGCCATTTTTAAACAGAGTTATTTCCGGAGTTTATCCTCCGGGCTCAACTGTTAAGCCTTTAATAGCTGCAGCAGCTCTTAAAGAGGATATTGTAACCCCCAATCAAACAATTA
>CAZYRO010000003.1:0-19679 GCA_964649435.1 uncultured Candidatus Saccharibacteria bacterium
TTGAGGCAATTCTTGCCCTTCATACATATCAAACAAATCAACGTCTTGAATCAACTCCCCGCCAACGCTGTTAATAATATTCAAAACATCGGCAACTCTATCTCCCCTATTAACCAAAACAGCAATATCTCTAATTATAGCTGGATACTTCGAAGGATGCTGATAAATTAATTCTTCACTAACCAATTTAGATAAAAGTTCAAAATTAATATTAAACATTGCTGCCTTGCCTTTTATTTTAAATTTAGACAAAACTTCAGAATTAATTTCGCCAACAAAACCAATTTCTTCATTATTTATTTTTATCTCGGCGCTTTTTCCAATATGCCACATCTTTTTCTCAGTATTTTCCGGAGTCGCCCTAAAATCATCATACCACTGACTAGTTATTCCCAATTTATTTAACAATCCATCGACCATCCCCTTGGCTTCATAGAACAGCTCTCTTTCCTTCTCCTTCCTTCCCAATACTCCAGCCAACATCATTCTTTCTTCAATTTTGCAGTTTGTGTTCCTGCCTTGCCTGTCCGTCCGGAAGGCGGGCCGGCAGGCAGGTTGCGTTTTGCTCTTAATATATATTTTTCCTAATTCAAATAATCTTACTTCGTCAAAATACTTAAAATTTTCTTTAACATTCTTTAATAAATTAATAATTAAATCTCGACGAAGATATTTTAAGCTTGAACTCAATGGATTTGCCAACTCTAAATAATTTTCAGCATTTATACCTAAAATCTTTAAATCTTCTTTTCCAATAAAAGAATAATTATAAACTTCTGCTAATCCCAAACTTTCTAAAATATCTCTTGTTTTATTTTTTAATCTTAATAAGTCATTTGGCTTAGCCGAAACAAGAATGCCGATTGGCGGCCTTGAAGGAATTTTTTTGTAACCATAAGTCCGGCCAATCTCCTCTATTAAATCTTCAGGAATTTCTATATCAGGTCGGCGAGTTGGCACTTCTACAATCAAGGGCTCATCTAAAACTCGACAGGCACCTCTCCAATCAGCAAACTTTTCAAGGCCTGTCTTTACCACCTTTCTCCCCTCAAACACAGCATGAATTACTTTTCCTTCACCCATATAAATCCCAACATGGCCAACGCCATGAGGCCATTTTTTATTTCGACGAGGCTCTAATGTTCCTTTAGAAAAAACTAAATCGCCGGGCTCCAAATCTTTCTTATCGACGCTCTTTCCAACCTCAATCTGCTCAATAGAATCACAGGGAAGATCTATGCCCGTTTGCCAAAATACATATCTGACCAAGCTTGAACAATTAAAAGCTTTGGGAGCGTGCCGAAAGGCGCTAGCTCCAAGCCTATAAGGCCTGCCAATAAATTTTTCTGCCAGCTTAACAATTTTCTCACCAGTGGAACTTCTTTTAACATTAAAACCTAAAGAGCTTAAAATTCTAATTATTTCTTTTTCAGAAATCTCTGCTCCTAAAACGCTATTTACTTTATCTATGTTTAAAGAGATTATACAAGGTTTTATTTTATTAGGATAAACATCAATAATATCTTTAGCTATCTTCCCGCCACTGTTTTTTTGAATTATCTCCGCTAATCTATCTATTGCCTCAAAAGCTAAATTAGGATCCAATCCATGCTCAAATCTCAAAGAAGATTCAGTGGCTATTGCTAGTTTCCGAGAACTAGCATGGATATTATTAAGATTAAAATTAGCAGATTCTAAAATAATAGTTTTAGTGTTTTTATCTATTTCTGCTTTTTTACCTCCTTTTATTCCAGCAATAGCAATCGGATTTTTGCTGTCGGCAATTACTAAAATATCATTATTTAAGTCAAACTTTTCGTTATCCAAGGTAATAATTTCTTCTCCTTTTTTTGCTTGGCGAACAATAATTTTCTTCTTTTTATCCCCTGCCAATTTATCAAAATCAAAGGCATGCAGGGGCTGACCGGTTTCAAACATTACATAATTTGTAGCGTCAACTATGTTATTTATTGGCTTCTGGCCAATTGCTTTTAGTCTTTTTTGCAGCCACTGGGGAGAAGGGCCAACTTTAATGCCGATTATAACCCTGGCGGTGTATCTTGGGCAAAGCTCTTTATTTTTAACTTCAACGCTTACAAAATTATTTATCTTTAATTTTCCATCTTCCTTAACCTTAATAATAGGTTCTTTAAACTTTGCGCCTGTAAGAGCTGCTGCTTCTCTGGCAATGCCAAGATGAGACAGGCAATCATGAGCCCTATTGGGCAAAACATCAATATCTAAAATCCAATCGTTCCCTGTCTCCTTTATTTCCCCCACTTCAAAACTATGTGCAGTCAACAAATCGGCCAATTTTTCTGGTTTGGGTAACTTTGAAACATATTCTTTTAACCAATTATAGGAAATTAACATTTTAAAATTGATTTAAAAACCTTAAATCCCCCTTATAAAATAATCTTATATCGTCAATTCCATATTTCATCATCGCAATCCTGTCAAGGCCTAAGCCAAAAGCAAATCCCTGCCAATTGGCTGGATTATAACCCGCTGCCTTAAAAACATTGGGATGAACCATGCCAGCACCCATAATTTCCAGCCATTTTTTAAATCTACCTCCTTTAATATCAACTTCAAAGCTCGGTTCTGTAAAAGGAAAATAGCCGGGCCTTAATCGAGCTTTAATATCTTTGGAAAATAATCTGTTAAAAAATTCTTCTATCACTGCCTTAAAATTAGCCACATTGACGCCTTGCCTACCGGTAGGCAGGTTTTTATCCACCATCAACCCCTCTATTTGATAAAAAGTATGGGAATGCGAAGAATCAGTAGCTTCATAGCGAAAAACCCGACCAGGCACAATAATCCGTAATGGTGGATTATTTTCCTCCATATATCTTATCTGCATAGGACTCGTATGAGTTCGTAAAAGTTTTTCTGGCTTTGTCTTAAGCCAGAACGTATCCCAGGCATCTCTAGCAGGATGTTCATCGGGAATATTTAGAGCATCAAAATTATAATATTCAGTTTCAATATCCGGGCCTTCTATAATCTTGAATCCCATTGATTGAAAAATTTCTTCAACTTGTCTTAAAACCTGAGTTATGGGGTGAAGATGCCCCTGGGGCAATTTAATGCCGGGAGCAGTAATGTCTATTCTATCATTTTGCCGTTCTTGACGAACCTCGTCTTGAGCGGAAATTTTTTTGATTTTTTCCTTCATTGCTTCTTCTAATTTCTCTTTAAGAAGATTTGCAGCTCTTCCTATATACTTTTTCTCTTTTATGGATAAATCCTTCAACGACCTTAAAATGGCCGTAATTATTCCTTTACGGCCCAAATATTTTATGCGAAATCTTTCAAGCTCGTTTAAATTTTTAATCTCATCTAATTTCCCGAAGGACTGCTCTTTTATTTTTTTTATGTCCATATTATTTTTTTCTCAAAATAAATTCAAAAATTACTGCTATAAAAACAATTATTCCTCCGCTCCACCAAGCTAAAATCCTAAAGGATTGTAATAATAAAAAGCCGGTTAAAATTATCGAAATCAAAATTCCCTGCCTAAAAGATGTTTTAAATAACCTGTATGCTATTTTTTTCTTAATAAACAGTTTTTTTAAATAAAATCCTGTCAAAATAAAAAGCCCGGCAATAAGAACAAAAAAACTTAAATAAAATAAGATAAAATTTAAAATTGTATTATTGTAGGGATCAACATTTATTAAAATATAAACTAAAAAACCCAAAGAAATCAGCGTTAAAAAACTTATCCCCAGAATAAAAAACTTCAAATTCATACTATCATTATACACTATTTTAAACTAAAAAACAATCTATCGTATTAAAAAAACACTTCATCTTTGAAGCGCTTTTGGACAGAAAACCCAATAAACATCAAATAAAATCTAAATTTAAAAGATCTATTGGCGGAGCCGATGGGATTTGAACCCACGATCTTCTGCGTGACAGGCAGACGCTTTAAACCACTAAGCTACGGCTCCAAAAACTTTAAGCCACTAAGTCCCGACGCTCCGGTCGGGACCCCGACTTTACGTCGGGGCTACGGCTCCAAAGTAGCGGGAGTGGGGATCGAACCCACGACCTCAGGCTTATGAGTCCTGCGCTCTAACCAACTGAGCTACCCCGCCGAGTTCTGGTTGCGGGGACGGGAATTGCACCCGTGATCTCCAGGTTATGAGCCTGGCGAGATACTACTTCTCCACCCCGCGATAATAAAATTATTATATCACAATATTTAATTTTTTACAATCCTCAAATCACTTCTAATTCTTCCAGTGCTTTTTTATAGGCATCAATTGCTCTCTCTGCTTCAAATTCGTTTAATTTATAATCTATATCATGAACAATATTGTTGCGAATTTTATGAGCGTTCCAAATATCGTTAATATTAGCCATTTGGCCAGGATTTATTTTTTTCAATCTTTCGCCCATGTCCTTGCCTAAATAACCGATTTTTTTCAAAATATCGTCAAAAAATTTATCAGCTTCAATAACAGCCAATTTCAGCTCGGCTTCCTGATTGGATTTTAATCTTTTTTCTATTTTATTCCACTTCTTAGCCATTTTTCTGGGAAAAGAACCGGGAGTTATTAATACTCTCCTTATTTCTTTCGCTCTGGAAATAAAGTTTAGTCTTATAATAAGATATATTATCCCGACAAAGAGCAAAACAGAAACAACCCCAAGAATAGTCTTTAAAACAGAAAGTATCTCTTGCCAATTAAAAGAAATAAAAAAATCTTTGATTAAAATAAGGAAGCTTTTAATTTTATTAATTATTTGAAAAACATCCATTTTTTTACTTTTTACTTTTACATTTGTTCGTAAAGCATAGCTGCTTCTAATACTAAATCATCTTTAAATTGCGGCCCAATAATCTGAAGACCGACGGGTAATTTTCCAATAAAACCGCAGGGAATAGATATCGCGGGAAGACCTGCTAAACTAGCCGGGGTAGTATAGATATCCGACAAATACATAGATAAAGGATCTTTTTTCTCGCCAATTTTAAAAGCTGTCGTTGGGGCAGTGGGAGTTAAAAGAAAGTCGACTCCGCCAATAGACAAATCAAAAATTTCATCAAATTCTTTTTTAATTAATGTTCTTACTTTTTGAGCTTTATTATAATAAGCTTCACGATACCCAGCAGACAAAACATAGGTTCCCAACATCATTCTTCTTCTTGATTCATGCCCAAATCCCTTTGCCCGTGTTTTTAAATAGACGCCTAGCAGATTTTCGGCTTCCGGCTCTTGACTCTTAACTCTCAAGCCATATTTTACACCATCGTATCTCGCTAAATTGGCGCTAATTTCGGCTGGCATAATCACATAATAAGCCGCTAGGGCATATTTTGTGAAAGGTAATTTTACTTCTTTTATTTTTACTCCTATTTTTTCAAACTTTTTAATTGCCTTTTCCACTGATTTTCTTACATCTTTATTAATTCCTTCTTCAAAATATTCTTTTGGAACCCCGGCTTTCAAAGTTCTATATTCTCTTTTTTCTTTTTTGTATTTCGTATAATCCAAACTTGTCGAATCCAAATCATCATGCCCGCAGATTGCATCGAAAATTAATTTAGTATCTTCAACGTTTTTTGTTAATGGGCCAATTTGATCAAGAGAAGAAGCCATGGCAATTAAACCATATCGAGAAACCATTCCGTAACTAGATTTAAATCCGACTACCCCGCAAAAGCTTGCTGGCTGGCGAATTGATCCGCTGGTATCAGAACCTAAGGCGGCAATGCATTCATCAGCCGCCACTGCAGCTGCCGAACCTCCGGAAGAACCGCCCGGAACTCGAGTAATATCCAAAGGATTTTTAGTTGGCCCGAAAGCCGAATTCTCAGTCGAAGAACCCATGGCAAATTCATCAAGATTTGTTTTGCCTAAAATAACTGTTCCTGATTTTTTAAGTCCTTCTATCACAGTAGCGTTATAAGGAGCCGTATAATTTTCTAAGATTTTTGAGCCAGCGGTCGTTTTATAATCCTTAACTAAAATATTGTCTTTAATCGCAATAGGAATTCCTTCTATGGAACCAATTTTTTCACCATCGGCAAGTTTTTTGTCAACTTTCCTTGCCTGATCCATGGCAATCTTTTCAGTTATAGTTAAAAAGGCATTAAACTTCTTGTTCTCTTTTTTTATTTTTTTCAAATAAAAATTAGTCAGCTCAACAGCCGAGAATTCTTTCTTTATCAATCCTTTGTGCGCTTGCTCAATTGTTAGATTTGAAAATTGAGTCATTAAGATTTAATTAGAAATTAGAAATTAGAAATTTACTCAAGTATCTTCGGCACTTTGAAATAATCTCCCTTTCTATCCGGCGCCTGTTTCAATATTTTTTTTCTTAATTCCTGATTCCTAATCCTTGGTTCATCATTCCTGGCCACATTTTCTAATCCAGTTATTTGTTTTATTGCTTCAATATTCTTTGCATCAACTTCATTCAACTGCCCAACATAATCCAAAATCGAGGAAAGTTCTTTGCTGAATTTTTCCTTTTCTTGATCTGTTAGCTCTATGCGAGCTAACTCAGCAATATGTTTTACTTGTTCTGCAGATATCTTTTGCATGGCTTGTTTTTAGGAGAACATTTTATTTAATCATTTTTAAAAATTGTCTTTCGTTTAATATTTTCACACCTAATTTTTTGGCTTTGTCATATTTTAAACCCGGCTCTTTGCCAATTACAACCCAATCAGTATTTTTAGAAACTGAACCGGATATATCCCCGCCTAATTCACGAATTTTTTCTTTGGCTTGTTCGCGGCTCAAATCTTCTAATTCCCCCGTTAAAACAAATGTTTTAGCGCGCAGCTTGGCTTGTCTTCTCTGTTGCATGGCTTGAGGTGTTCTTTTTGGGCATTGGATCTTTATATTTACTTTAGCAAGTCTTTCTAATAATTTCAAATTCCTTTTACTTCTAAACCAACTATAAATACTTTTTGCCATTATTTCGCCAATATCTTTAATTTTAATTAAGTCACTAATCTCTGCTCTTTTTAATTTCTTTAAATTACCAAAGTAATTGGCTAAATCAATGGCGCTTTCATCTCCAACATGCCTAATGCCCAGGGCATATATAAATTTATGAAAAGGAATTTTTTTACTTTTCTTAATGGCTTTAATTAAATTAGAAGCTGATTTTTCAGCAAGTCTTTGTAAAGATATTAAGTCGCCTTCTTTTAATTCAAAAATGCCAGCAGGTGAAGAAATTAATCCTTCATCCATTAATTGATTTATTATTTTGGGGCCAAAGCCAACTATGTCAAATGCTTTTTTAGAAATAAAATGACGAAGTTTCTGTCTCTGGATTGCTCCACACTTGGGATTAGTACAATGAAATATGGCCTCACCCTTCAACCTGACGACGGGAGAGCCACAAACAGGACACTTTTTTGGCATATGAAAAATTTTTTCTCTGCCCGTCCTTAATTTTGGCAAAATCTGAACTATGTCGGGAATAACATCGCCAGCTCTTTGAATAATTACAGTATCTCCTATTCTCACTCCCAATCTTTTAATTTCATCTTCGTTATGAAGAGTAGCCCGAGAAATTGTTGTTCCGCCGACTTGAACCGGCTTTAAATAAGCAACCGGAGTCAATGCGCCCGTTTGCCCAATTTGAATTTTAATATCTTCAACTATGGTAGTTGCTTGTTCGGCTGGAAATTTTAAGGCAATCATTCCTCGGCGAGTTTTACCTATTGCTCCTAACTTCTCGAAAATTTTACTATTATTTACGTTAATAACTATTCCGTCAATTTGAAAAGGCAGATTTTCTCTCTTTTTGTTTGTTTCTTTGTAAAAATCCATTATTGCTTCTAAATTTTTACAATATCTGCCTCTGTCAATTTTGAAACCCAAGGCATTGGCAATCTCATGTTTTTCTTGATGGGTGGTTTGCTTCAAATCTGTTGCCAAATCATAAGCTAAAAAATCTAATTCTCTTGAAGCAGCTGATTGGGGATTTAGCTGCCTAATGCTGCCGGCTGCCGTATTGCGAGGATTAGCATAAAGAGCTAATCCTTCTTTTTTTCTTTGCTTATTTGCTTTTTCAAAGGCCCTTTTGCTCATGTAAACCTCGCCTCTAATTTCAATTCTTCCTTTTTTAATTAGAGAGTTAACTCTTTCTTTGATTTTCTTATTTAGCAATTTGCTATGAATTTCGAGTTTTAATGGAATACTTTCAATTGTCTTAAGATTCTGAGTAACATTTTCACCGACCTTACCATTCCCCCGCGTTGAACCTTGAATAAAAATCCCATTTTTATAAACTAAGGAGATGCCAAAACCGTCAATTTTTAATTCGGCAAAATAATCCAATTTCTTCTCGGGAACTAATTTTTGAATTCTATTTTTCCAATCATTTAATTCTTCTTCGGAAAAAACATCTTCAATGGAAAGCATTGGTATTTCATGATAAACCTTTTCAAATTTTGCCAATGGCTTGCCTCCAACTCGCTGAGTGGGAGAATCTAGTGTAATAAATTCCGGATATTCTTGTTCTAATTCATACAATTCATGTTTTAAAGAATCCAAGGCCGCGTCAGAAATCAACGACTTATCTAGTACGTGATAAGCATAGCGATATCGATTTATTTCATCTCTTAACTTTTTTATTCGTTGTTTGGCTTGTTTTTTACTCATTTCTTCCTTATTATACCTCTTTTTTAGTTAAAAAAACAGCCCCATAGAACATAGAACCATTAAAGTTAACAAAATAAAATTTACTTGTTAATCCTATATTATATTCCTGAAAAAATCATTAGTTGATTATATTGCCCCGAGTCAATAATTTTTACCTTGTTTTCTTCAATATTTAGTTCAACTAAATTAAATTTTTCATCAGTTTCTTTTTCTAAAAAATACAAATATTTATTTGAAGCATCGGGAAATATCTGACTTATATAATTTCCCGAATAAATTTCTTTATCTTCGCTTGTTTTAAAATTTACTAAATGAATTTTCTCTCTTAGCCCAACCTTAGGAGCGGTTACTTGTTCGGTGTATATAATTCTTTCTTCATTCGGCAGCCAAAGACGATCGCTAATATAATTAGCCACTAAAATTTGCCAAGACTTCTTTCCGTCAAAACTTTCGATAAATAATCTTATGTTTTTTCCATTCTCTTCAGCCAATCCGGCTTCATAAACAAGTAATTCTCCTGAAGAAGAAAATCTAAAATTTTGACAATTGATTAAATTCTCTAAACAATATTTTGGTTGTGCATATTCAACCTGCCCGGTTTTAATATTAATTTTCCCCAAGCTATAATGGCCTGTTCCTTGAATTCCCCAAAAATAAATATAATTATTAGACCATCTTTGAAGCAAAACAACTTTTTCATCTAAAATCGCTAATTGTCTGGCGTTGGCGCCGTCAGGATTGCTCAACCAAACTCCTCGCTTTTTTTCATTTTCCTCAAGCTCTTCAACGGTAGACTCTTCAACGCTTAAAACCCAGGCAATCTCTTTATCATCCGGAGAGAAAACTAAACTGCCGGAATCTATATTTTGTTCGATATTTTTTATAGAGTCATTTTTTAAATCAAGATATTTCGGTTTATAAAATATTCTATAAGCCATTAAGTTTTCTTCATCTGAAACCATTCCAATCGGAACTTCGCCTACCCTTTCAAAATAAATTAAAAATTTACCATTATGAGAAATATAAGTATGTTTAGGAACTTTATAACTACCCGGATTTATTTCTTCCGACGGAAGAATAGTCAAATATCTTGGTTCTTTGCCCATATCAATGTAAAAGAGTTTGGAATTTTCATTCTCGGCTTTATAATAAAAAATTGCTTCTTTTAATGAATATTTTGCCGCCTCCTTGCTTAACACTAAAACTAAACCAATAATTATAACTATCAAGGCCAAAAAAATAATAAAAATTTTTCTTTTTGCTTGTTTTATTGCTCTACTTATTTCCTTTGTCTTGTCTATGATTTTCATAATAAAGTGAATATTATATACATTCATATTTTACAAGATAAATAGAATATTGTCACGTAACTTTCTTGCGCTTAATCTCTTGCCGTCATGTCCAATGTAAACTTTTAATCCGCTCTCTTCTCCCAGCTTTTGAAGTTTTTTTCTCGCTTCCTTTATATCTTTATAAAACCAGCTTCCAAAATGAACAAATAAAATATTCTTGGTGAATTTTTTAAATAATTTAATTAAGTCGGGAATGCCGTTATGGCCATAAATTTCAGCGGTTTTTTTCTCTCTTCTTATCATTCCGCCATTTCTAATAAAACTTCCTTCGGTAATAACTAAATCTAAGTCCTTTAAAAATTTGTGGTATTTTTTATTTATCCAAATCATATCACCGGTATAAAGAATTTTTTGTTTGCCTTTTTTGATTAAGTAAGCGCAAGATTTTACTCTTTTGCTGTGAATTGTAGGAATGGCCATAATAGAAAAAGAATTAACAGCAACAATGGTTTTGCCGGATAAAACTTTAATTTTTAAATCCTTGTATTTTTCCGGCGCGTAAATTTCTGTTTTGAATTCTTCTCCTTTTCTAACAAAAAAGGCGTGGTCGGGATGAAGGTGGGTTATAAATATATATTTTGGCTTATATTTTAAAAAATCCTTTTCTCCTAAATCAAAAAGGATTTTATTATCAACAAGAAGTCCTGAATGCTTAATATGATAAGGCGCTGATGCTTTTATTTCTCCCCTTGTTCCCAAAATTTTGATTTTCATTTTTACCAAACTGCAATTAATAATAAGGTCTTTTTTCATAAAATCAACACCCATAGTATATCACAATTCTGAGGCAAAAAAGAGACTAATTTTTAGCCTCTTTAAGTTATTAATTTTACTTTGATTATTTTTATATTATTTTTATAACTTCTTCAATTGTGCCCGTTATGCCGACAATTACTCGAATCCCCGCTGATTGTAAAACTGACATTGCCTTTGGCCCAATATTCTTTGCTAAAATTATTTCTGCGCCTTTGCTAATAACAAGCTGGGCTGAACTAACTCCTGCCCCTCCCCCAACATAAGCATTGGGATTTTTTACTGCTTCATACTTTAGGGTGTCAGAATCAATAAAAATAAAATAGTTGCATCTGCCAAATCTTGAACTTACCTCGCCTTTTAAATCTTTACCTGTTGAAGGTACGCAAATTTTCATTTTTCTCTCCCTTTAAATTTTTAAAAAACTTATTATATTAATATATTAACATATTAATTGTTTAAAATCAAGAAAAAATTTCAAAGATTGTCTTTTGTTTCTATTTTTATTGCCTTGCCTCCTATTAATGCCTCGGCGATTTTTTTATGGGCTGAAGTCAAAATCCGCTGAAAAGTGCTCGGCGATATCTTCATCTTCTCGGCACAGTTTGCCTGATTGCAATCCCCTAAATCATGGAGTCGAATTGCCTCTAATTCATCCACGATTAAATCAATCTCTTCTAATTTTGAAAGAGGAACTGCTCTTGGTTTAAAATAAGTTATATTCGGATCAAATTTAATTTTTCTTGGTTTTATTGGTCTAGACATTTTTTTAATTTATTAAAAATTTCTTTAAAATATCTTTCACGCTAAACCCAGCCAAAAGCCATGGCTATTCCTAGCCCTAAAATAATCAATCCAGCAACCAAATCTAAATATTTTATATTTTTAGCCTGCCAGCTTGAAATATCTTCAATTTTTGACAAACCAAAATAAATTATCAAAACCATAGCCAGCATCGGTAAAATAAATATCAAATTATAAAGGAGCAGGAGGGGAAAAACTTCTAATAAGCATTGCGCAGACAAAATTCCACCACAAATAATATAAGGTCCAATAGTACAGGGAAGTAAGAATATCGTTACAAAAGCCCCCACTAAAAAGGCTCCTCCGGGACTGGTTATTTTAGAAATAACTTTATTTACTTTTGAGCTAACCTTGCAAACTGCTTTAGCGCGAAGAAAATCTCTTAATTTGAAACAGCCCAAAATTATAGCTACTATTCCTAAGATTTTATAAAGCCAAATTCTTACAGAAGTTAAAGCTTGAATAAGTTGGAATGACTTAATAATTATTAAGCCATAAATTAAATACATTATGAAAACCGAGGCCACAAAGGCTAAACCAGCTAATAAAATATTTTTTCTTTTGCTGGGATTATATGTTAAAATAGCAATCAACATTAAACTTAAAACAGCTAAAGCGCAGGGATTTATTGCGTCAATGGCAGCTAAAGAAAGAATTTTTACTAAAGTAAGTTTTGTTTGAGATTCTACTGGTGGTTTTTCTACTGGTGGTTCTTCTATCGGTGGTTCTTCTATCGGTGGTTCTTCTATCGGTGGTTCTTCTAATCCCTTGCCATTCCATTGAAAAACCCAATTTCCGATTTTTATAGCATTTTCAAACTCAATATTTTTTCCAGAAAGAGGAACCTTAAGGGGCTGGATTTCTGCGAATTCTATTCCTTCCAAATCCTCGCTTAAGTTATTATTAATCAATAATTTTTTTAATAGTCCATTATTACCTCCCAGACCTGTTTTAATTAAAATCTTTTCTTGATGCCAAATTTTTGGCAAGCCGGGCAAAGAAGTTATGTCTAAATTGTTAAAGTCAACAGAGGATCCATCTGCCAAAGGACAATCATTTGATTGCAAATTGATAATTATTCCCCTAATATTTCTTAAAATTGGGAGGTCGCCTTTTTCATTCTCGTCTTTGTTAAAAATTATTAAGGGAATGCCGAGTCCAGAATTATAGTTTTCATTATATTGAGAAAGTAAGGGAGCATTAGTTCTTTGTTGATAGATTTCATATTCTATCAACGCTAAATTTGGATACTCCTTGGGTAAATCTTCTAAAACTACAGAATCTGTTTTAGCGCAATGCGGACAACCAACTCCTGTAAAATAAACTCCGCATATAAAAGAATCCTCTTTTGCTAAAAGGTCTTGGCCTAAAAAAAGAATTACAACTATAATTATCCCAATAAAAATAAATTTTAAAAAAAATTCTTTTCTCATATTTATTTTATCTCAATTATTTTCCCAGCTCCGTTTTCTATAAAATCATTTTTATACTCTTCTTTATTATAACTATATACCCATAACTATACTCTGTCAAGAGATTTAAAACCATTATCATTTTCTTTTCTTTTTTGTCACCCAAAAACCCATATATTTTCCTATCATAAGCCGAGTTTGAGAAATAAAAGCGGGAATAGCGCCAAAAATAATCATTGCCAAAGGAACTAATACCCACTGAAGAATCATCCAAATATATGCTCGTGAACTAATTTTTTTTGGCCGAGGCGGTAAAAGTCTTAAAGCGTAAAAAGCCGACCCAATCAAGCCAATCATAGCCAATGTCATAATCGTTCGAGTCATTCTGGGTAAATTATAAGAGAGAACCGTTTTATTAAATTTTTCTCCTCCCAGAAAAAGAGGCAGCCAGCCTAAAAGAAAAATCAATAAAGAATTCGTTGCCCAAGACCAAAAAGCTTCCCAGTGATTAAATGAATGATAAATCTTTTTTTTCAAATTTATCGCTTTATTCTTGATACAGCCAAAAATAAAATAAGGAACATTTTCTACCCCCCAGCTCCAGCGCGTTTGTTGTTTAAATACATTAATTATTGTTTGAAAAAAATTATCGGCCAGATTGGCATCCATAGAAACAGGGTAATACAAGGGCACATTTTGATACTCACCATCATAGAATAAGAGAGATTTCCAAAAAATTCGAGAATCTTCAGAAACATTTTTGACCGGCCAAAAATCCATTTCCGTCAATGCTTTAAAATTCATTGAATGTGATGAGAAAGTTGACATTCGCTCTGGTCTTTCCTGTTGAATCATATGCCAAAAAGTTGCACCCATGGCAATAACTCGAGAAATGGCCGGGGCATTCCAAATATTATTATTGTATATGGGAATAGGCTGAAAACTGGAATGCAAGGGGTCTTTACAGGTTAAATAGTTATAAGTTAAACAGGCAAAATAATAAGGATAAACTTGAGTATCAATATCAAAAGAAGAGACTATAACGTTTTCATAGGGTATTCTTAAAGAATCAATGATTTCATTTTTAGCTATTCGAGCTGCCCAAGTTTCGTTAGAGCCCTTTCCGGCTAATTCGCCGGAGATATTTTTTGGATGAATAGTAATTAAAAATCGGAAAAATTTATTATCAAATTCTTTTTGAATTTCTCTGGCTATTTCTTGAGCAGATTCACCAACTCGCTCTTCGATAGCTAAAACAACGATAAATTTATCTAAAGGGTATTTCGAATTTATTAGCGCTTTAAAAGTTGACCTAATAACTTTTAAATTCTCCTTATATGCCGGTAGAATTATTAAATGATATATAGCTCTCCAGTCTTGAGCCGGCAATTCGTCCAATTTTTTTAACCAATCAACTTTCAAGTTTTTTTTCATCTTTTTGAAAGAAGCTTGCTGATGAAAAGATAAAAATAGTGTTTTTAAAAGCCAATAAATATCAAAAGCAATTATAAAAAAAGCGACCCAAACTGGACGTTGCCAAGAAAGAAAAATTACTAATAAAATTGTTACCCAGCTTAAAGCGCCAGGTAAAATTTCAAGTAAGCGAAAAATTCTCCTATCTTTAGAGTTTTTAATGTCAGGAGAAAAACCAATTTTTAGATATTCTTTTTTTGTCATTCTACTTAAAATTTTACCTCAAATATCTCTTTTTCGCAACAATAAAAGCGCGAGTTTCGCTCGCGCTTTAAAGTTTTATTTTGATTAAACCATGCGTTTAATTTTATTCTTAACGCATTGGTAAAGAACTTTTTGTCCATTTTCTATGGTCTCTAAGAATACCGCTTTCTTCCATAGTCTTTGTAGATGCCCCATTGTTCTTATTGTATATTCTTGAAGAAGATCGCGTCCATCATGACAATGCCTTATAAGAAGCCCTTGCCGCTTCTTATAGTTCGCGTCTATGACTTTAATTACCGGAATACTATTAATTCCCGTATTTTTAATTAGAAGTTCTCTGATCTCTCTCCAATTTTCTTTATCAGAAATTTTAGTAATTATCCTGTCGCGATGAATTTTTTCATGTTGAAAAATATCTAATTCTTTCATTAATTCTTTGGTAAGGTATTGTCTTAAGAAAGATGCATCTCTATCAACTTCCCGACTAAAAAACATTCTTTCTATACCCTTGCCGCTGCCTTCTTTTTTATCCCATCTTTTCCTTATATCCTGCCAAATTTTAAAACCAACATGGTACGGATTAATAAACGGCACGGATATTGGAGGAGGGCTTACAATCCTGTTATGATGCACTGCAAATCCCTGATAAACGCCATCGGGCAAATCTAAGCTTTTCATTATATTGTAATGCCAATAAACAGCCCATCCTTCATTCATAATCTTAGTTTCTCTCTGAGGAATAAAATATTGGGCTTCTTCATCAATAATTGTAAGAATGTCTTTTTCCCAATCTTCCAAAAAAGGATTATTGTCTCTGATAAAAAGCAAAATGTCAGAAGAGGATTGTTCGGATCCCAAAGAATGGGAACGTTGCATAGACAGGGCGCGCGCTATATCTAACAAGTTTTCTACTTTTTCTGGACCAATAGACGGATTTTCAATATAAGAACGAATTCTGTCGGCTCGAGTTTTGATTCTTCCTAAAACCAGTTCCGGACGAGTATAACTCAAATTTATGTTATTCTTAAAAAAATCGTTGTGGCCATAAACATGAGCAATAGTAATAAGCTGTATGGGTAAAGTATTGTTTTCCATCAGATAAGCCAGGCAGGGATTAGAATTAATAACCATTTCATAGGGAAGTCCGCCAATTCCATATCTATACTTTGTTTCTGTTATTTCAAATGCCTTGCCAAAGGACCAGTGAGGATAAGAAGATGGCATGCCAACATAAGACATATAACCTATCATATCTTTATACGAACAAATCTCAAATATTTGCTCAAAAAAGTCTAAGTTAAATTCTTTAACTCTTTTTTCAATTTTCTTAATCCACTTTTCTAAATCTTTTATTGTCCAGTCAAAAGAATTATTCATTCTAATTACTCCTTTACCCGTTCTTTTTTTAAAAGTTTTTTGAACATAGGATAAACATCTTTCTTGTCGTGAATTTTTACAATAGCAAAATTATCAGCATGAATATGTTCGTTAAACAAATTTATCATTGATCCCCAATTGTAATATTTGTTTGGTTTTATTTCTCCGTAACCAAAAAGATTGCAAACATTACAAAGCTTTTTAGCCAATTCTAATGTCTTTGAATTATCATGGTCAAAATTTTCACCATCAGAACAATGAAAAGCATAAATATTCCAAAGGGCAGGATTATATCTTTTTTTAATAATTTCTAAAGCTTTTTGATAACCCGACGAGATATTAGTGCCTCCGGACTCAGCTTTATGAAAAAATTCTTCTTCGGTAACTTCTTTAGCTTCAGTGTGATGAGCAATAAAAACCAAGTCAACGTTTTTATATTTCGTTCTAACAAATTGATAGAGAAGAAAATAAAAGCTTCGAGCTAAGTATTTTTTCATGGTACCCATAGAGCCGGATGTATCCATAATACAAATCACTACCGCGCTAGACTCTTTTTTCTCAACAACAGTTACATGATGATATCGTAAATCATCCTCATGAAAAGGAAAATCTTCTTCCTCTCCAATTTCACCAACTCTTTCGGCTGCTTTTTTTCTTCTAATTCTCATTTCAGCGCTCTTCTTTTTATCAAGGCGAGGACGAATGCCTTTTTTGCGCCGTCCTTTGATTTTTTGCTTTCGTTCGGCAATAAGAAACCTTAATTTCTTTTTTTCCATATCGGGAAGCATTAAATCTTCAAAAAGAATATCAATTAATTCCTCTAGGGTAATCTCTGTTTCATAAATATCCTGACCAGGTTCGTTTCCTGCTTTATCTTTTCCTTTTTGTCCAGGCTGACTTCCTTTTTTAATTACGTCGCCTGGCTTAGAGCCTCCTTGCCCCTGACCTACGCCGGATTTGTTACTGCCGTAAATAAAACGATATTCTTTTAATCCTCTTATCGGCACTTTAATGGTTTTATCCCCGCTTTTACCAATAATAGCTTCTTCCGAAATAATATCAGCAATATTATCCTTAATCGCTTTACGAATTTTTTCACGATGGCGCCTTCTATCTTTCGCGCTTCTATCGCTTAATGAGTCATATTTTCTGATAATTGCCATTTATTCCTCCATTTATTCGCATATTTTTAAAGAACATATTTGTCTATTTAAAATAGCAAAGGAAAATAATAAAGTCAAATAATAAAAAAGCCCTTGTTTTTAACAAGGGACTTTTTTCTTTTTTTAATCTCTCCACAAATGATTATGGGCAAATCTTAGAATAACATCTATACAATGATCGCACTCATAGCCTAAATCCTTCATTCTTTTAACTATCTCATTATATTTCTTACGTTCTTTTTTGTTTTTAGCCTTTGCTTTAATTACAACTTGGACAAATTCGCTTGTAGCAGTTATTACTTTTCTTTCAATGGCTTCTTTGAGCGGCTCATAAGATTTCCAATCTATCTTTTGCCCTCTTCTTTGAAGTTTGAACATAAAGCTAATCACATCTCTGCGAAAATCTTCAGCAGCAGCGCCAGAAAGACCTAAAAGCTCTTCAATAGAATTCATAAATTTCTCATCCGGCTCTAACTCTTCGTCAGTATTTGAATCTTCCACTTTTGTTTTGTTAACAAAAGCTTCTGCATGGTCTAAATAATTTTCAAATAGCGCTTCGGCTTGCTCTTCAAATGCATGGATACCCGCTTTTATTATGTCTTTCTCTACGATGCGCAAATATTCTTTATGAATAATATTTCTAACAAACTCTAAAAGGCGCTTTCTTTCATTGTTGGAAAAATCTCCAACTTCTATGCTTTCAATGAGTGATTCTCTAACACTTATTGGGTTAATGCAATTATGTTCGCTTTTTACCAGAGCATTATCAATGGCTTTTATAATAAACCTTGTTGATAAACCAAACATTCCTTCAGCTCTCGGCGCTTCTTCTTTTAATTCCTTGATGCTAATTTTTTTAGCGCCACCTTCCCCTATAATCGATTCACCATTATGAAGCTTTAATTTAGTCATTGGGTCAACTTTTTTACTCGGAGTAAGCCGGCTTAAAATAGCTAACATGGCTGCTAATTCTAAGCTATGAGGAGTAATCTTGGCATTAGCAAACTGACTCGTGGAAATCATTTTTTTATAAATCTTGATTTCTTCGCTCAACTCTAAAGTATAAGGAGCATCTATTTTAACTATTCTATCCAAATAAGGAGTATGTTGGTCATCCGACTTAAATTTATTCCATTGAGGTTCATTGGAATGGCCAATAATTACCAAATCAACATAAATCATGCTTTGCTTGCCGGGCGCGGGAATTACTTTTTCTTGAGTTGCAGTAAGAATGCTTCTAAGATATTCTGCTTCATTTTCAAAAATTTCAACAAATTCTATAATACCGCGATTAGCTTTATTGAAATCACCAACAAGAAGAGTTAATCTTGGATCTCCCAGGGGATACTTGTGAAGTTGCGCAATGTCTTCTGCTCCAATAAGCTCGCTAATATCTTGAGAATTAGGATCTACGGGCGGCCTGGAAGTAATTCCTTTTCTGGCTCTTATAGAGAATTCCATTGTAGATACGGGCATTTTTTCGTATTGTTTGTTAAATTCATTCTTCAATCTATATCGGCAAACAGAACATAAATCGCCTTCAATTTTCACTCCCAATTTCTTTTCAAAACCTTGACGCAAATGTCTGGGTACAAGATGGAGGGGTTCTTCGTGCATAGGACAACCATCAATCACATAAATAGGGCTTGATTTTTCCAAACCTTTCATTATTTTCATAACCAATGAACTCTTGCCAGAACCAACTGGTCCCACCAAATAAAGGACTTGACGAGATTCTTCAAGGCGACTGGCCGCGGCTTTAAGGAAGTTTACTATTCTTGATATTGTTTTTTCAATGCCATAAAAATCATCGAAAAAAATATATTTTAAAATCGGCTTGCCAAAAATTCTCCGAATCCGTTCATTGTCTTCAATCTCTGTTCCCTTTTCTATAATCATTTCATAAATTCGACTGGCAGATAATTTGACCGTCTTTGGATTTTTCTTTACTTCTTCAAGATAATCAAGAAAAGTGCCTTTCCAGGGTTTTTTTCTTTTTATTGCTCTGTCTTTTTCAATAATTTCCGAGAATTTATTTTTCTCTGGCTTATTATTATTTTTTTCTTTCATTGCATCCTCCTCAATTAAGTTTTAAAGGAACTAAGTTCCTTTATTTAAAATTATCACAATAGAAATTATTGTCAACCCCGCAACCCCTCTAATTTAAAAATCCGTTCTGTTATTTAACAGAACGGATTTGAATTTATTTTCTTTTTGGCGGTGGATCTAAGCGCGCCAGCTTTCTTCGCTCAATCTCAAAAGAAATTAAGTAAACTACCAATAGAACTACCGCAACAATCAGCCCAATCCAGCTAAAAATAGTTAATTCAATTTTGCCGATACTGACAACGGGATTCTTAAGGCACAAGATAATGGTATTAGCAATAATAATTACAAGTCTTATTTCGGTAGGGCCTATTCCGCAAAAGGAAATTTTAAATACGCCGCGCGCCATTGAAACAAGATAAACTAATATGGACATAGAGAAATAGGCAATAA
>CAZYRO010000004.1:0-18586 GCA_964649435.1 uncultured Candidatus Saccharibacteria bacterium
AGAAGATGAATTTCGAGGAATAGTATCTTGTATTTTGTATCTGGTATTTAGTATTTTGTATAATTAGCCCTGCTTTTTCAATATCACTTGTTTCGTAACCCAGGTCGGTTAAATGTTTATATAATGAATTCCAGGAGTTTAAGGCATAGCCAATATTGAACTCTTCAATACTTTTTAAAGAAATTCCCCGTTTTATTAAATACTCCTGAACTGCTTTCTCCTCCTTGAGATTCCCTTCAAAAAATTCAGCAGCTTCCTGGCAAATTTCATAAAGCTTTAAGCGCTGACTTTTTAATTTGGGGTCTTGTTTTTTTAATTCTACGCCGGCTTTTCGAGCTAAAGTTCTTAGAGCTTCGGCAAATTCTACTCCCTCTATCTGCATCACAAAACTAAACATATCGCCACCGGCATTACAACCAAAACAATGCCAGATTTGTTTAGAGGGTGAAACAAAAAAAGAGGGCGTTTTCTCGTTATGAAAGGGACATACAGCTTTATAGTCTTTGCCCGCTTTTTTTAGCTTAATATAGCCACTAATTACATCAACTACATCTAATTTATTTTTAATTTCATCTATTGGAGAATCCATATTAATTCTACTCAAAATATTTTAATAATTTTTCTTTAATTTTTTTTATTTCAAACGACTCAAGAGAATCGCCGGTTTTGTGCATTAATTTCCCGCATCTTTTTTTAATTTCAAATTTTGACAATCCGCCCTCTAATTCGTTCTTAAAGGATTCTTCAATATAAGCTCTTTTTTTGGATGATAATCCAGGGATTTCGTGTAAAACCCTGCGAAAATCATTATGATACATTTTTTTAGAAGAGTCCGATAAAAGTAAATCAAATATTCCCATAACGGAGAGGGCGGGATTCGAACCCGCGAGGGCTATTAACCCTACCTGTACTCCAAACAGGCGCACTAGGCCACTATGCGACCTCTCCATCCATTATCCCGGCCGGCATCCCTCCACCCTGGAAAATCACCTTCACAATTATATTCATTATTTACTAAAAATACCAAAAGACATTACCAGCGTGCCGGGAAAGGCAATTGAATAATCCGAATGACCTAAAACAACACCCTCGTCCGGAGCAGTTAGCGTTTCCTCTAATTTCCCAAAGGCATTATAAACTTTTGCTACCGACTGTCCTTTTTTAACAAAATCCCCAGGCTTCACGAAAAATCTAATAATGCCGCTGGTAGAACTAAACTGATACAAGTATTTAAGAATCCTGTTGGACAATTCGAACGTTATCGGATAAACAAACGGTTCGTCGGTTGTCTTAATCATTTCTAAATATTTCAAAATATTCATAACGGATTTTACCCCAACATCAACGCTTTTCTCATTAATGATATAGGGCTCGCCTAGCTCAAGAGTTAAAGCAGGAAACCCTTTCTTAAGCAAATTATAAGTAAGAGATTTTTTTATTTCCTCGTTGTCAATAATAGATAAAAGTCCTGTCTGCTGCCTAAAAACCTCCACCTTTTTATAAGCCTCCGTGTTGACAATTTCTTTATCATAGTCAAGTAAAACGAAAGGCACAGATCTTATCCAATCATTATGAAGATCTAAAACAAGCGTGGGCTTTTTTTCAATTATTGCATTAAATATTTGATCGGCTATTCTCTCTGCAAGAGAACCATCTTTCTTGCCGGGAAATGAACGATTAAGGTCCTCTTCACTCAAAGTAATGTATCTGGAAGAATGTTCAAAGCCAATGGGATTCAAAAGGGGGAAAGCATAAACAGCGCCTCTTAAGAGCGTTTTTTTAATAATCTTAAAAATTTCCTGAATTATAACAATGCCGCTTACTTCATCGCCGTGAATACAGGCAGTAAGCCAAAGGATCGGGCCGGGATTTGCGCTTTCTATCGACATAAGAGGAAGCCGCCTGCGAGCCAAATCCGAAGTGGTTAAGATGTTTAAAAAAGAATATTTAATTTTAACATTTTTGTATTTCATTGATTTTATCCTTTTTATCCCGGCAGTCTGGCAATTATTTGAGAAATTACCGGTATTTTTGACAATAACCGATATTCAAACAATTTCATCACAATTAAAAAATCACCGATTTCCGAAGATATTTTTTTCGGACCAACCTGCCTGCCGGCGAGGCTGGCAAAAATATCCACAAATTCTTCGCCAATATCTTTCAAATAATTCAATAAAGTCTCTTTTTCAACTTTCTCTTTTAAATATCCAATAATTTTATCAAATTCTCCTCTATCTAACCAAATGCCATGACAAATATTACATAAATCTATTTCTATTGGAAAACCGTCGTATTTTATCGTATAAAGAGGCGTTTCGCAAGACGGGCAAATTTTACCTGATTTGGAAATTTTAAATTTAGCGTAATCTTCCCAGAGATTAATATCAATCCAGCGAAGAAATTCATCTTCTTTGTCTTTAACTTGCCTTAACTCGTCTCTGTCAAACCAGATTCCCTGGCAATTATTGCAATAATCGAGCTGAATACCTTTATAATCAGCTCGAGCTAAGTTTTTGTCTTTGCAATTTGGACACTTCATACTAATCTTATAATAAATTATTTTCTTATCTTTGGCAAACTAAAAATCGGTCCGATGTATGTCGAACCGATTTTATATCTAAATCTAAATTTACATGCCCATTCCCATTCCGCCTGGAGGCATGCCTGCGCCGGGTTCTTCTTTTTTCGGAAGATCAGTAATCGCTGTTTCTGTAGTCAAAAATATAGACGCCATAGAAGCAGCATTTTCCAGAGCGCTTCTGGTTACTTTCAAAGGATCAACTATTCCGGCCACTATCATATCTGTTCTTCCTTTTTTCAAATCCTTAGAATCAGCTTTAGTAAAATCATAACCAATAGTTGTATTTTCTACTTTTTTAATATCATCAATCATTATTGATATATCTTTAATGCCGGCATTTTTGGCAATTTGCCTTAATGGAGAAACCAAGGCTTTTTTAATAATATTTACCCCTATTTTTTCTTCATCAGACAAATCTTCTTTCAAAAACTCATCCATTGAATAAGCTGCTCTTATTAGGGCTGAACCGCCGCCCGGCACAATACCTTCATCAATAGCTGCCCGGGTAGCCGCCAAAGCATCTTCTATTTTGAATTTTTTGTGTTTCATTTCAACCTCGGTAGCAGCTCCAACCTTAATTACTGCCACCCCGCCGGAAAGCTTGGCTAATCTCTCATAAAGCTTCTCCTTGTCAAATTCCGAATCGCTTTTCTCAATCTGCATTTTAATTTGATTAATTCTCTTTTCTATCAGGTCTTTATCGCCTTTGCCGGCAATAATAGTAGTATTTTCTTTAGCAGCAATTACTTTATCTGCCTTGCCCAGCATTTTAAGTTCAGTGTTTTCTAATTTGAGACCGACTTCCTCGGAAATCACTTTTCCGCCGGTAACAATTGCAATATCTTCCAGCATTTCCTTGCGCCTATCACCAAATCCCGGAGTTTTAACTGCCAAAGCATTAAAAGTTCCCCGAAGCTTATTTACTACTAAGGTTGCCAATGCTTCGCCTTCAACCTCATCTGCAATAATAACCAAATCTTTCTTGCCAGATTGAGTTAATTTCTCAAGCAAGGGCAAAATATCGTTAATAGCAGAAATCTTTTTGTCGGTTATTAAAATATACGGCTCTTTGTACTCTGCCTCCATCCTTTCGGCATTAGTTATCATATAAGGAGATATATATCCTTTATCAAACTGAAGGCCTTTTACTAATTCTTTTGAAACACCAAAAGTTTGCGACTCTTCTACTGTAACCACGCCGTCTTTGCCTACTTCTTCCATAACATCTGCAATTAACTCCCCAACTTGCTCGTCTTCGCTAGCAATTGTTGCTACTTGGGCTATTTCTTTTTTGGTTTTAATAGGCTTTTTAATTTTATTTAAAACCTTTATGACTGCCTTAACCGCCTTGTCTATTCCTTTTTTAATTTCTAGAGGATCACTGCCGGCAGTTACGTTTTTTAACCCTTCCTCAATAATCGCTCGAGCAAGAACAACAGCAGTAGTTGTTCCGTCGCCAGCAACATCATTAGTTTTTTCGGCTACTTCTTTAATTAATTCCGCTCCCATATTTTGAAATTTATCTTCTAATTCAATCTCTTTGGCAATAGTCACTCCGTCGTTTGTAACGGTCGGAGCGCCAAATCCCTTATCTAAAATTACATTCCGGCCTCTTGGGCCAAGAGTTACTTCTACGGCATTAGCTAATTCGTCAACGCCTTTTTTTAGTTCTTGACGAGCTTGCTCGTCAAATTTAAGTTGTTTAGCCATAAATTTTTAAAACTCTAAATTCTAGACCCTAAATCCTAAATAATTTTAGAAATTAGAAATTAGAAATTAGAAATTAAGCAATTCTTGAATTTATTTAAGAATTGCCAGAATGTCTTCTTCAGAGACAATTAAATATTCTTTATCCCCGACTTTAACTTCGTCGGGACCATATTTTTTAAAAACGACCTTATCGCCGACTTTTACGCTCATCGGCGCGCGCTTGCCGTCAGCCAAAATTCTTCCTGGGCCAACAGCAATAACCTTGCCCTGTTCGGGCTTTTCTTTGTCCACGGTATCGGGAAGAACAATTCCTGATTTAGTTTTCTCTTCTTGAGAAATAGGCTCTAAAACAATTCTATCGGAAAGTGGTTTTAAATTCACGTGTGTCTACAAAATTACAAATGAGTATAAATTTACAAAAAATATTTGTATATTTGTAGAAATTTGTACTTTCGCAGTTTTAGTTGTTAGCACTCTATTAGCTTGATTGCTAATCTTAATTTTTATTTTACTCTTTGTAAAATTCTTGTCAAGTGATTTTAATAAAAACAAAAAGGGGGCTTCGACTTCATTATCGAAGCTCCCTTGTGGTAATTATTTTTTCACCAAGTTTGATAATCCGGCTTTTGTTTTTATTCCTAAATCAGCTGCCTTTTCTCTTAAGATTTTGTCCTTAGTTAAAAGAACAACCTCTTTAAACTTTTTTTCCTGAATTAAAACTTTACAGCAAGCAACTATTCTTACATCTGCATTTCCTACGCTTGAACCTATCTTTTTGTTAATTTTAAAAAATGTCTTGGAATCTGAACCGATTATCCGCCAATTTGCTTTCTCTATTTGCTCTTTAAAGTACTTCCAGACATTCAGGACTGCCTTGCTTCGATTAGACGACCTTTTGGCATTAATTCTTCTCTCTTTTATGGCGATTCTTTTAAAGTTTAATAGTTCTTCCAAAACAGCCCAGGGGACAAATATCGCCCCTTTTAATTTTTTCACAAAATCCCCGCCATAAATTTCGCCTATCCGAAGAATCATATTTGTGTCAATAACAATAGCCAGCTTTTTCTTTCTTTTAAACATTCCCAACTCCTTTTGCTCGTGGTATTTTACTCAAAGTTTATTCTCCCTTCTTTATAATTCTCTACAATTCTCATAATTTTCATTTTAATATTATCTGTATCTCCTCTTAGGTCTCCGGTAAATTTATAGTAAGATCCTGCAATCCCAAGCCCAAGAAGATCTTTTTTTTCTGCCATCAAATTATCTTTAGAGCTTTTAACCTGAAGATAAAGATTAATTAATATTCCATCCTTTAAAACTTTAATAACAAAATCTTTTTTTCTGATGTCTTCCGCTTTTCCTGTTTTGTAGAAGCTGTGAATCTTTCTTTCTTGCTCTAATTCTTCTAAAGCTAATTTATATAGATATTCGGTAATACATCCCGTCTTAATGCTTTCAAGATATCTTAAAACTTTAAATTTAGTATTTTCAATATTCTTGGTTAATTCCAGAATGAATCTTGCTCTCTGTGAATTAATAAGATCATAGTCTATCCTTCTGTTGTCCGTCCAAATAATAAATTGCAGCTGTATAATCTTGCCAACAATACTTAATTCAAAACTTACGGCTCTTTTTGAATTATACATCTCCCCGTGATAAATAATATCTTTACTGCTCCCTAAGTCTTCAACCATACTTCTGATTTGATTTTTCTTTTGTTCAATTAAATTTTTGAACTGGCTATCAACTTTCCTTGCGTTTTTATCCGCCCCTTTTCTGAGAGAATGGGGATTTTTAATGCTGTATCTTTTGCTTCTTTTTCTGCTCACTTCTTGTTTTCCTCCTTTCTTAAATTTAAATATTAATCTCTAAAAGAACTAACAATACTTAATTGTACCATAATTCTACCGTGTTTGTCAAGTACAAAAAGAAAAAATAAGATTGCCTATAATAGGCCTGAATCTTTCTCGCTGGCTAATTCGGGAAACCCCAAATTTTTAATAGTCTTATTATAATTTTCTAAAATTCTTTTTTCCTGAGAATTAGGGTGAAATTCAAGTTGAGTATCATCTGCCGTTACTCTGCCGCCTTTTTTATGGACTAATGGACCTTTTTCAATCATTTTTTTTTGTATTCTTTTTGATAGATTTTCCAGCAAATTCCCGAACCAATTATTTAAACAAATTTCTCCTATTTTTGCAATAGTTCTCAATAATAAATTTCTCTTCAAAATTTTAAAATTTCCCTGTCTTGCCGACGAGCAGGTAATTTTCAGTTCCGGCCAAAAAACCAAATAATTTTTGACCCATTCATTAGTTTTTTGAAATTTTTTGTATATTTCTTCAATTTCTAAGGTCGGAATTATATGAGCATAAGTTTGAGCATTGTATAAGCTTCTAAATTTAATTTCTAAAGATTTGTCGGTTATGTAATGATTAAGGCAAATCCTGTCTTTAGTAAAATTTTTATGCCGGCGCTTTCCTATTAATTGAATAAATAAAGTCACAAAAAACCGGGTTAGCCAAATCCTTTTACTTTTAGTGGCAATGAGTAAATCAAAATCACTATTTTCTCGAGTATTATTTAAAGCTAAAGAACCGCTAACTCCCGCCATTCTTAAATAAGGAATAATTTGAAGTAAATGGATAATTTTTTTGGCTTTTTTCCATTTTTGATCGGCAATTTTTTGACGATTAATTCTTGTCCTGATAATTTTCTTGCGACCCTTTAAAAAGAAAAAGCCATTTTTTTCTTCTACAATTTTTTTTAATTCCCTGCTCTCTAAGGCCTTTCTAATATTAATTAAAGAAATCTTGCTAAACTTATCAACCTCCCCTGCTATATGCAATGGATTAACCAAATACTTAAAAACCTCAAAAGAGGTTAAGGGATAATCAAGAGTATCATAATATGCAATTGTCGACAAAATCGCCTTTTGTAACAAATTCATACTTTAATAGCATTATTTTTACAAATTTCAGCGTAAACTTTACTGCTTGGCCTTGGAGTGCGTTTTAAAGTTTTATAGTCAATTTCAATCAATCCAAATCGCGGGAAAAACCCTTTGTCTTTCCATGCCCATTCATAATTATCCATCAAAGACCAATGAAAATATCCGCGAACATCCGCTTTTTCTTCTATCGCTTTATGAGTCCATTTAAGATGCTCAACAATAAATTTTGCTCGTTTTTCGTCTTTGGCATCAGCTAATCCATTTTCAGTAATATAAATAGGTTTATCATATTTAGAAAGGCGCTTTAAAACATAATATATGCCTTTTGGATAAATCTCACAACCAATATCTGATACTTCTTTATTAAGATTTTTACTAAACGGCGGATACCAAACAATTCTATTGTGATGATAATAACTGAAACCAATATAATCAACGTAATTTTTAATCAAAAGATAAAAATAATCTCCATGAAAAAAATTGGCAAGATAGGTAAATAATCTTTCTATCGGACACCATCTATGAGCCGGCTCAAAATAATTTATCATTTGACTAATGCTAACTTCTGCATTTGAATTAATTTTATGGATAACTTTGTAGGTTTTTTTGTGGGCTCGCACTAAATTGAAAAATGCCCGAAAAAATTTAAATATACTTAACTTTTTGAAAGGAGGGAAAACACCCTTAATATAGCTATGGCCCAAGACAACCATCGGCTCATTCAAAATTATCCAAAATTTAACTAAATCTTTATACTCTCCAACTACTTTCTCTACAAATCTCTCAAAATATTTGGGAGACTTCCCATTCAGCCAACCGCCTTTTTTAGCAAACCAAACAGGTAAAGTCCAGTGATATAAAGTAATAAATGGCTCAAGCCCGCGTTTTAGAAGCGCTCGAATAACTTTTCTATAATGCTCAATTTCTTTTTGGTCAAATTTTCCCTCTTCTGGTTCAATCCGCGCCCACTCGATTGAAAATCGGTGGGCATTGTTATTCATTCCTTTTGCCAAATCGAAATCTTCTTCATATTGATTATAGTGATTGCAAGCTTTCCCGGCATCATATTTGCCTCCCTTTTCTGACCAGTTATTGTTAATCCCGCCCTCCACCTGATAGGCAGAGGTCGCTGTCCCCCAATAAAATTCTTTTGGAAATTTTAGTGTTTTTTTGTTCATAAAATCAAATCAAGCTCTGTTTTACATTTACCGCACTTACCATCATTATCAAGCCGCTTAATTAAATAACCGTTTCTTTCTATCATTTTTTCTCCACACTTTGAACAATAGGTATTTTCAAGGCCATTGCCGGGAATATTGCCGCCGTAAACATACTTTAATCCGGCTTTTTTGCCAATTTCTACAGCCATGCAAATCGTTTCTACTTGAGTTGGGGGCAAATCCATCATTTTATAGGCAGGATAAAATCGCGAGACATGCCAGGGCGTTTTTGGCCCTAATTCTTTTTTGATAAATTCCGCAATACTTTCAAGTTCTTTTGAAGAATCGTTTTTTGTTGGAATTATGTGAGTAGTTACTTCAAGCCAAATCTTTTTTTTCTTAATTGTTTTAAGATTTTCCAAAACCGGCTTTAATTTTGCCCCACAAACTTCCTGATAAAATTTCTCAGTAAAAGCCTTTAAGTCAACATTAATAGCATCAAGATAAGGACCAATTAAATCTAAAGTTTCTTTGGTCATATAGCCATTAGAAACCCAGACATTTTTTAAGTTTTTTTTGTGAGCCATTTTCATAGTATCCAGGGCATATTCCAGGAAAACCGTTGGCTCAGTATAAGTATAGGCAATGCCGGGACAATTATTTTTTAAGGCATCTTCAATAACCTGCTCGGGTAAAAGATTTTTACCCTCAATGCCTTCTGGAATCGAATTAATTTGAGAAATATCAGCATTCTGGCAATGCAAACAGTGAAAATTGCAGCCAATCGTAGCAATAGATAAGATTCTAGCGCCAGGCATAAAATGAAAAAAGGGCTTTTTCTCAATAGGGTCAATATTTTCGGCAATGGCTTTTCCGTAAACTAAAGTATATAATTTTCCCTTTTCGTTTTTCCTAACCCCGCAAATCCCCTTTCTGCCGTCATTAATAATACAGCGATGATTACAAACCCCGCATCTAACTTTATTATCGCCTAATTTTTCGTATAAAATTGCTTGTTTTATCATAAAATTTCGAATATTTTATTTTTTTCCCTAAAACCTTTAATTAATCTAATTTTTTCTCTTGGGATATTGAAATAAAGAAACAGGGCGCTAGCAATTGCCTTGTTCGCTTGTCCTTTTATGGGTTTTTCTTTTACCCAAACCTCGAAAGAATTATCTGATTTTTTAATTATTTTTTCTCTTTTCGAATTAGGAAAAGCTTTGACTTTAATTAACATATTTCTTTTTTATCGTATCATTTTTATCCATTTTTTTCAATTTCTTTTGATAAAAGCGGCTCTGATTAATGAGTCGCTTTGTTTTTTTATTTAAAGTATTTATAATTCGAATTTTTTATACATGGTCTTGCTAACACAAAAAGCAGTAAGTAATTTTATCGCATTATCTATGTCATTAATATTTACCATTTCACATGGTGAATGCATATATCTGTTGGGAATCGAAACGAGTCCAGTGGCTACTCCGCTCCTTGTTAGCTGAATAACGTTTGCGTCTGTCCCGGTTCCGCCAGATGCGGCCTGTATTTGATATGGGATATTTTTTGTTTTTGCTATTCCTACCAGCAAATCATAAACTTGGGAATTAATATTAGGACCAATAGAAATTACCGGACCACTGCCTAATTTTATATCTCCAATATTTCTCTTGTCTGTTTGAGGATAATCGCTGGCGAATGTAGCATCAACAGCAATGCCAATAAGAGGATTTAAATAATAAGCAGATGTTTTGGCGCCGCGAAGGCCAATTTCTTCTTGAACAGTTGCTACCGAACAAATTGTTGCTTTTGAGCGCTGCCAAATATTTTTTACTCTTTTTAGAACTTCAAGCACTACGAAAGCGCCGATTTTGTTATCCAATGCTCTTGAAACTAAAGTATCATTCCAAAATTCTGGCTGACAATCAATAACTGCATAATCGCCAATTGAGATGTTCTTGCTAATATATTTTCTTGATTGACCCGTATCAATCCATAAATTATTCATTTTTACAACTTGTTTCCTTTCTTCTTGAGAAAGACAATGAATTGGCACGCGACCAATAACACCTTTTATTATTTTATTATTCTTGGTATAAATTTTGATTCTCTGACCAGGCAATATCTGGGAATCCCAACCGCCAATTGGGTTGAAATATAAAAATCCCTCCGGATCAATATAACTAATCATAAGGCCTATCTCATCGATGTGGCCGGCAAGCATTATAATTTCATCAGTTTCCCCTGCTAATTTTGCAATACTATTTCCGTGGACATCGCTATTGATATCTCTTGTGAACAATCTTGCTTCATTTTTCCATAATTTTGCTGCTTCCTCTTCAAAGCCGGACGGGCTAGCAACTTTTAATAAGCTTTCCAAAAATTTTTTGCTGTAACAATCCATTAAAGCCTCCTTTTTATTGACTCTAAAAATTTTCAAAGATCAAACTAATATCTTATTGTATAGAAACTTCGTTATTCTGTCAATCATTGAACAGAGAGCCACCTTTAAATCTTTATTTTAATTCCTCTTCCTTTCTAATCAATTTCTCATATTCTTCAACTAACGGATGTTTCCAGGTTTCTTTTATCATTTCCAAAAAATTCTTTTCAAACCAAATTTTCTTTTCCTTTCCCCGATTAAATCTTTTCCAAATCTTCGGACCATCTTTTGCGTGAACAATCATAAGACTTTCTATATTATGTATTTTATCTGCAACGGCGACTGCTTTAGCTTCTTCTGTGCCATTTCTAACAATCTCGATATACTTTATTTTTTTGTCTTCCCATTCTAAAGATTTATCATTAGTAACTGCCTTAACTATTTTAAAAACCTCATTCCCCAATTCCTTTTTCAATTTATCTGCCGAATAATCAGTATCTTCCAAAACATCATGAACAAGCGCAGCAGCAATAACTGTATCAGAAAATCCCTGCTTTGCTAATTTTAAAGCCACTGCGATTGGATGAGTAATGTATAGCATGCCATCGGCTTTGCGCGTTTGGTTAAAATGCGCGCTTGCCGCTATCCTAATTGCTTTCTCGATTAAGTTTGGTTTTAATCTGTCTTTCATGCATTTCATTATAACAAAATTTTAAAACAAAGAAAAACCGCCTAAAATTAAAATGCGGTAAAAACAAATACTTCAATTTTAATATTAACAACTTCGTAAATCGCAATAAATCATAAATTTCAATAAACTATCCATTCCTTTGGTTTTACAAAATCGAAAAATAAAAAAACTAGTCCAAGAGTTTGAAGCAAAAGCAGCCCAGCAATTAAATCAACTACACAAACAACACAAAAACGACTCAAAGAAATGAGTCGTTTTTTTTAAAAGGATAAAAAGATAATCATTTTCATTTAGTAGAGTCGTTTTCTAAGGTCGTGAGCATATTGGAAGTCCGACAAAAAAAGCCGACTGAATCCCTTAATCGGCTTAAATTAAAATTTACGAGGTTTAACCTCGTAAATTTTAATCATACGGGTTGATTATGCTTCTGCTTCTTTTTCCATTTTTCCCAATCGAGTGTAGTAGTCTGAAATTTCTTTTAAGTGAGCAAGGGCGATTTTACCTGTCATTATCTCATCATCGTCAGTAACATTGGTCTGAGGATCATCTTTACCGTGCTCCAGCTCAACCTTCAGGCCCATTCTGAATTCCTCCAAATCATACTTATCCCAATCCATCCCAATTTCATCGCCAATCCTTTTGGCTTCTTCTTTTGTAAACTCCTTAAAATTTCCCATGATTGTATAAAAGTTAATAATTATCTAAAAATACTTAATAAAGTATTCTTTTTTAACTTAGCAGAATTGGGGTCGGGGGTCAAGCAGTGGAATTATTTTTTTCGAAAAGGCGGGATTAATTTTAAATATTTTCTTTTTTTTAACTTTTCGGGCAAATAATTTTGCTTTTCTTTATAATTATAATCCGGACTGTATTTATAATTCTTGCCATACCCTAAATTTTTCATTAATTTAGTTGGAGCATTGCGGATATGTAACGGAACGGGAAGATTGCCATATTCTTGAATATCCTTAACCGCTTTTCCATACGCAACATATAATTCATTGGATTTTTTGCATTTTGCCATATAGACAACTGCTTGCGCCAAAGCAATTTCGCATTCCGGCATACCAATAAAATGGCACGCCTGATAAGCAGATACTGCCTGCTCTAATGCCCTTGAATTAACTATTCCAATATCTTCAGACGCAAAACGAATAATCCTACGGGCAACATATAAAGGATCTTCTCCGGCTTCGAGCATTCTTGCCAGCCAATACAAAGAAGCGTTAGCATCTGAACCGCGCATTGATTTATGCAATGCTGAAATTATATTGTAATGCTCGTCGCCGTCTTTGTCATAAAACAAATTGGATTTTTGAAAAGCTTCTTTAATAATTTTGGATGTAATATTTTTTGACAACGACGCAGCATACTCTAAAACATTAAGCGATATTCTGGCATCGCCATTGCTCATTTGAGCAAGCATATTAACCGTATTTTTATCCATTTTTAAATTTAAAAGCCCCAATCCTTTTTCTTTGTCTTTTAGCGCTTTATTTATAATTTTTATAATGCATTTCTTTGTGAGTTGTTTTAAAACAAAAACTCGACATCTTGAAAGCAACGCTCCAATAACTTCAAAGCTTGGATTTTCTGTTGTTGCGCCAATTAATATGATTGTTCCGTTTTCAACAAAAGGGAGAAGCGCGTCTTGTTGTGTTTTGTTCCATCGATGAATTTCATCTATAAAAAGCATTGTTTTTCTGCCAAATCTTGTGTTTTGTTTTGCTTTTTCTATAATATCTCTTAATTCTTTTAACCCGCTGGAAACAGCGCTTATTTTCATAAATTCTGATTTTGTCTGTTTTGCAATAATATATGCCAGTGTAGTTTTTCCACTTCCGGGAGGTCCCCAAAAAATCATTGAAGGCAACTGGTCGGACTTGATTGCTTTTCTTAATAATTTATCTTTGCCAATAATTTCTTCCTGCCCCAAAAAATCGCTTAATTTTTCCGGCCTGATTCTATTAGCAAGAGGATTGTTTCTTTTCTCTTTCATATATATTTATATTATCATTTCTCGTCTCCTTATTACTTATTCTCATCTATAAATTTCTTAAATGATCTGTCAAAAGTCTTTTCAGCTTCTTTTGAAAAAGCACAAGCTGGCAATTCATTATTTGCCAGATGATGTTTTATGCATTCACAACATGTCCCCTTTCTCGAACAATTAGGATAAGTGCAAGGGCAATTTTGCAAATTTTCTTTTTGCCTACATTCCATAAATTTTTATTATCTTCTATTTTAGCTTCATTGTGGGGATTTGTCAATCAAAAACCCATCAATGCCCCAAAATATGGAGCATTGATTTTTTGCTTTGATACTATGTAGTATCAAAGTGCGAAAAAATAGACTTGACACCATTTTACGCTATTTTATTTTTAACAAACTTTTTGCAAAATCTTCTGCCTTTTTCAAATCTTTCTTGTTTGGCCTGCCTTTATTCATTCCGCCAATGAGTTTAAGCAAGCTAATTGTATCCCAGCCCAGACAAGAAAACTCTCCAATAATATCAAACCCTTTTCCTAATAATTTCTTTCTTAGCGGTTTATTAAAATTCAAAAGACCGCCCTGCCTTAGTCCGCTTGTAGAAAATATAAATGCTTTTTTATTCTTAAAATTTGGCAACTTGCCAATCAAATCAAACAAGTTTTTGTGATGTTTATAAAAATAAATTCCCGAACCAAAACCAATCAACTCGTATTCTGCTAAAGCATCTATATTCACTTCGTATGGTTTTAATAATTTTGCCTCAAGCACATTTGCCATTACTTTAGCAATTTTTTCAGTATTGCCATGATGTATTGAAATGTAAATTATTAATGTTTTCATTATCTCTATTCTACCCCCTCGACAAGCTCGGGGCAAGCAAAAAACGCATCTCTAAATAAAAAAGCGCCCTAGTCATTAAAGACCAGGGGCTTGTATTTTTATTTAGAAATTTCGGATTAGAATATTAGAGTAAACCGAGGTCCTCTGCCTCAAGAACATGGACTATTGGAAATCTGTCGCCCATCTTTACTAATTCATATTTCAATCTAACTTTATGCCCCGGCTCTATTGTAAATTTCTCTGCCGGATAAACAAACCAAATATTATACTCCGCTCCCTCGCCAATCTCTCCTTGCCTCCCTCCTGTTGTCGGCCTAATTTCCTTGTTCCAAATGACTAATTTTCCCTCTATTTCTTTAAAGGTTAAATCTGTGGCAGCTACAACAGTACCCTCTATTTCCCTTTCTGCTTCATGGTCAATATTACAGGCGATTGCAAACATCACAACCAGTAAGCAAACTAATAATTTCTTCATTTCAAAACCTCCATTTTATCAAAGATCAAGACTCCCAAACTTTCTTTATAGCTTAGCAGAATTGCGGTTGAGAGTCAAGAGGATTATTTTTTCTTTTTCAAGTCGAACTATGGAAGAACTTGTTCTTCTATAGTTATGTAGCAGCAAATCTGTTATCTTTTCTTTGGTTTGTTTTTTCTATCTTTTCTCTTTTTTGATTTTCTATCGCGTCTTTTTCTGTTTGCCCATCCTATACCCATTTTTTTATTTTCTTTTATTTTTTAATTACTTCCTCGACCTATTTTAATTGTATCAAATTTTTATTCTTTAAACAAAAACCCTCGCTGAACGAGACGGGTGACTCAAGAAACTTGCGGTGCCTGCCACGACTGATAAGTTTGGGGATGTTTTTTGAAATTTCTAAGCTTTGCCTTAATTAGAACAGATGCTTTATTGATTTGCTTTTTTAAATCACGATGAGAGGTATCGAATGTATATATAAAAGGGAAATTAAGGTTTTTATGTAATGGCTTGCGAGCAAAATAATTTTGAATTGCGTCATTACTATCTTTAAAAAGCCAAGTATGTTTAAATTTCCGTAATTTATTAATAATATAGCTTTCAGGAGAATTAATATGAATCCAGATAATTTTCGCCCCAACCTCTTTAGCTAATTTTTCAATTTTTTTCCTTTTCGATGGCCTAACACAGTCAGCATCAATTGCAATACTATAACCTTGTCTGGCATATTTTTCAATAAGGCAGAAAGTTATTTCAGCCGCTCGCTTAAAATTATACTCTTGCTTTTTTAGAATTTTCCGAATATCGTCAGTTGAAATTTTTATTAAAGAGAATTTCTTTGTAAGAAGTTTCATTACGGTAGTCTTGCCAGCTCCAATAAGGCCAATTGGGCAAAGAAAAAATTGAGGACTTTGTTTCACCAAAGGCACAATAAGATTTTTTTCATATTCTCTTTTAAGAATATTAAGTTTGCTGTCGAATAAATCCATTTTCTTAGATAATTCTATTCTCTCTAATTAAATCATCAATAATAACAACTAACGCCTTGATTAAAATCAATTGAAACTTTCTTGGCTGTAGGAATAAACTCCACTCCATTCACTCTAGTTCTATTTTTAGCTTTACTTTTCAGAATTTTTTGAATTTCTGTTAGTTTCATAATTAAATTTTAGTTATAATTCTTCTTTTTGAAATTTCCCTTCCTGGATTTCGTCTAATTTTCTGATAATTTTTGTTAGCTCGGCAAAATGTTCTTTTTCGTCATCTCTAATGTGGCCTAAAATTTTTTTAATCTCCTCGTTGTCAATCTCGTCTATATGCTCCTGATATTGATTAATAGCTGCCAGCTCCCCTATCAAGTCTTCTCTTAAATTTTTTAAAGTTTTATTCTCCATAATAAATTTTTTAAATATTATTTCTCGACCTATTTTAATCGTAGCAAATTTCTATTCTTTAAGCAAAAGCCCTATAAAATAAAAAAGCTGAGACCCTTGGTTTCTCAGCTTTTTAAAAAATTATTTCTTGCCATTCTTTTTGTGTGATTTTTCTTAAAATATATTTTGAGCTATAAGATTTGTTAATCTTAAGTCCATATTTGGACGCAATCTTTCTATCTTCTGAAACGGCGCAAATCCTAAAAGGTATTTCTTGTTTGCATTCTTTTGTTCTTGTATCACAACTTCTACAAATACCATCAACGGAGTCTATAATTTTAATTCTAATATTAGAATTTACAATCTTCCTAAATGTTTTTATGACCTTATCTACAACTTCATTGCTGTGGTCTTTAATCAAGCAGGCGCGTGTTTCAGTTTCTCCGCTTATTAAATAAGCATGAAAAGAAAGTAAATGATGCCCGCGTAAAATAATATTATAATCTTTTTTCAATTTTATCTCCTGTCTTTATTAAATTTTCAAAGAACTCAGGACTTTACCATAGCATATTTAAAGCAAAAAGTCAACTAAGTCTGCCTCTGTCAATTCAAAAGCCCCGCGAAACGAGATAAGCAGCCTAAAAAACAAGCTGGTTTTTAGTGAAAATTAAGCTATATAGACGTCAAACGTTTGCATGGCAACTGAAATTTTTGACACCCCTTTTTAAAAGCCAATCGTCTTTTCAGTGATTGGCTTTATTAAACATAGATATTATCTGTAGAAGTTATCCAACGATAAATACAATCATAACAATCATCAAGAAAACCATATAGCTTTGGCTTTGTCCTCAACTCCATCTTTTTCTCTAGATTTATCTGTTTCTTCCAGTAAAACAACAACCAAATTGCATAGTGTCCGAGCTCATGAATTAATGTCCTTAAAGTTTTTAAGAAATTACTTTGTTTTGCCACGATTATAGTCGGAGCTTTAATTGCTTTATAAGATTTAACAATTTTGTTATTGCTCTTTATAAAACAGCTTGGATAATCTTGCCAGCAAAAACATCCGCCATACGTAAACCCCTTACTGTTTTTATTAAAACAAAGTTGAAATGTTTTCCTGGAAATATTAGTAAGATGATTTTCTCCTTTAACAAAATCGATTCTTAAAAGTCTCAATATTTCCTCCTATTAAAGAACTTCTTTTTAACTTAGCAGAATTGGGGTTGGGGGTCAACCCTTTTTCCCAAATCAAAAACCTTGCGAGACGGAGTCATTTTCTGAAAATAAGCTTGATGCTGTTTTTTTAATTAACGAAGTTGAACTTCGTTAATTAAAAATCGCAGATATATTGACTATGTGTGAGGCTAAGCCTCACACATAGTTGTTTTTTGAAAATTAAACTGCGTAGACGTCAAATATCTACATAGTGTACGGAAAGATAAATACAATTTGAAAACCGCTCACCTTATCAGGGAGCGGTTTTATTTTAAGATTTTATTCGTTTAATTTGTAAGAAATTTAAAAAACTGATCATTTTGAAAGTAGTGCAGGAATTTATTTAGAAACGCAATAAAGCTTACCGGATCAAACACCTTAATATCATCAATCTTCATTCTATCATGGTAAACGCTTAATGGGTGACGCCCGCCGTCAGCGCGATAAAGATAACAATTGCCACGCTCATATACCCAATCGGTTCCGTCATAAAACATAAACATTGTTCTGTTATGTTGGTTCTTTTTTCCATTATATACCAGGAAACGACTCTTTTGTTTCGTATTAATTTTTACTATTTCGAGATAGGACGTTTTCGTTAATATCTTTTCAATTTCTTTAGATGTCATTTAATTCCTCCTATGAAATTATTAAAAAACTCTAATATTATAGCTTAGCATCTTTTAGTTATTTTGTCAACGATTTGTGGCAATGTCCACAGACATATGGCGGTTTTTACCAAAATAAAGCACAATCGTGAACATGTTGGGTCTCAGAAACCCAACATAATGCCTGTCGATATCAAATGCCGACAGATTTAAATCTATCCTCTATTTCGCAAGCTCTTAGAAATACTATCTAATTTACTATCTAATTCGTTTTGGACATCCTGTAGTTCGTCTGTATCTGCCTCTATATCATCTAATCTATTCTCTATATTTCTTAGAGTTATTTTAATATCGTCAAGTTCATGCAATACTCTATTTGCCTCGTAATAAATATCATCTGACATATTTTTATAAAATTAATAAACATTTAAAGAATACTTAATTAAGTATTCTTTTTAATTTAGCAGAATTGGGGTTGGGATGGCCTGCCATTCCGAAACCCTAGTGAAGGATGGGTTATTTTTTAGAATCATTTATTTCATCTCTAAGTCGCATCCAAATTTTCCCCAGCTCATTTCTCCCATTTCTATTCGGTCCCCAGC
>CAZYRO010000005.1:0-15764 GCA_964649435.1 uncultured Candidatus Saccharibacteria bacterium
ACAGCGGGGTAAATTTTGAGATTTTATCTAATATCGTCTCATCGCAAATAAAAGTTCATCAAAAATATGGCGGGATTGTGCCAAATTTAGCAGCTCGGGAACATTTGAAAAATATTGAACCCTGCCTTCGGCAAGCATTCAAAGAAGCCAAAATAAGACCAGAACAAACCGATTTAATCACAGTAACCGTTGGTCCGGGATTAATCCCCTCTCTTTTAATTGGAGTTAATTTCGCCAAAACCCTGGCATATAAATGGAATAAGCCGATTATTGGAGTTAATCATTTAGAAGGACATATAGCCGCGACTTGGCTATCGCCAAGTCGCGGAATTTCAAATTTCAAATTTCAAATTTCTAATTTCTAATTTCAAATCAATTTCAAATGACTAAATTTCAAAAACTATTTCCGGCTATTGCATTGGTTGTTTCGGGTGGACACACGCAACTTGTTCTAGTTAAAAAAATTGGAGATTACAAAATAATTGGTGAAACACGGGATGATGCCGCTGGCGAATGTTTTGATAAGACAGCAAGACTGCTTGGCTTAGAATATCCTGGCGGGCCAGCTATAGCTGCCCAGGCAGCTAAATTTCAAATTTCAAAATCTAAATTTCAAATCAATTCCAAATTTCAAATTTCAAAACTTCCGAGGCCGATGATTAAGCAAAAAAATTATGATTTTAGCTTTTCAGGATTAAAAACTGCAGTTCTATGTCTGACCAAAAATAATAAATCAAAATTAAAAAGCAAAAAATTTATTCAAGCTTTATGTAAAGAAATTCAACAAGCAATTATTGATGTCTTAATAGATAAAACCATGCGTGCCGCAAAAGAATACAGAACGAGAACTATTATTCTTTCGGGCGGGGTAGCTGCTAATAAAGAATTGAGGAGGCAGATGGCTGAAAGGATTAAAAAAGAGTTCTCTAATTTCCAATTTCTAATTCCTAATTTCCAATATTGTACTGACAACGGAGCAATGATAGCTATGGCAGGATATTTCAGGTATAAATCAGGCGCTAAAACCGACTGGAAAAAGATTAAAGCTAATGCTAATTTAAGATTGTCTTAATACTTTAATAAAAAAAGACAGATAAGTATCTGTCGTTTTTTTATTAAAATAGCAAAGATAATAGCAATAGATCTAGCAGTGATCGCATCAATCTATTTTTCTTCTTAGGCAGAAGAAGTGTTGGACAGGACGCTTTCTCCTAGTTTTAACTAGGCGTGAGCTCTCTCCTCATACTTTATGCCCTCGGCGACTACCCTCGCTCTGGCACAAAAGCTCGCCCTCCTAAACTCACACTTGATTCAACCCTATTATCCTTTTATTATTATGTCTTTCGTTTAAATAATCAGACTTTAAATTGTTAAAAAACTTGAAAATATGGTAGAAAATATGGTAGAATTAAGCATAGCAAAATCAAAGATATATGTCAAGTAAAAATCTACCAAAAGCTTACGAACCAAAAGATATTGAAGAAAAAATTTATAAACTTTGGGAGAAAAGTAGAGCTTTTAGTCCAAAAATTAAAAAAGGTAAAGCATTTATCGTTGCTATTCCTCCGCCAAATATTACAGGCACTCTTCATATGGGCCATGCCCTAAATAATACTATTCAGGATGTAATAGTCAGATATCATCGAATGAGGCAAGAGCCAACTCTTTGGATGCCCGGCACCGATCATGCTGGAATTGCTACTCAAAATGCAGTTGAAAAAGAACTTAAAAAGCAGGGATTAACTCGGCATGATTTAGGCCGAGAAAAATTTATTAAAAGAGTTTGGCAATGGAAAGAAAAATATGGAGATTTGATATTAAATCAACTTAAAAAATTAGGTTGCTCCTGCGACTGGTCAAGAACCAGATTTACTTTAGATAAAGATTATGTAAAAGCTGTTGAAACTGCTTTCAAACATTATTATAAAAAGGGATGGATTTACCAGGGACCAAGAATTGTTAATTGGTGCCCAAGGTGCTCTACTGCTATTTCAGATATTGAGGTTAAATATGTACCACATAAGACAAAATTGTGGTACCTGCGGTACCCTATCAAGAAACAAGAAACAAGAGACAAGAAACAAGCCTATATTACTGTTGCCACGACGCGCCCTGAAACCATGTTGGGCGATACAGCCATAGCAGTTAATCCCAAAGATAAGCGATATAAAAGTTTAGTTGGCAAAAAAGTTATCTTACCGCTCGTAAATCGGGAAATTCCTATTATTGCCGATTATTTGGTAGACCTTGAATTTGGCACCGGCGCCGTAAAAATCACTCCGGCTCACGATGCTACTGATAACAAAATCGGTAAAAAACATAAGCTAAAAGTAATTAATGTTATTGGCGAAGATGGAAAAATGACAAAAGAAGCAGGAAAATATGCTGGACTTGGAGTTATTGAAGCAAGAAAAAAAATCATTGAAGACCTTAAAAAACAAAATCTTTTGGATAAAGAAGAAGATTATGAACACTCTTTATCTCTTTGCGACCGCTGCGATACTCCTATTGAACCATTAATTTCTAATCAATGGTTTTTAAAAATGGACAAACTGGTTAAGCCGGCCATAAAAGTTGTTAAAGAAGAAAAAATTAAATTCATTCCTGCTCGTTATAAAAAAGTTTATTTAGATTGGATGGAAAATATTGAAGATTGGTGTATTTCTCGACAACTTTGGTGGGGACACAAAATTCCTATTAAAGGGGTGAGCGATGTTTTAGATACCTGGTTTTCTTCAGCTTTATGGCCATTTGCTATTCTTGGCTGGCCTAAAAAGACCAAAGATTTTAAAACTTTTTATCCAACTACTTTTCTTTGCACGGCTAGAGATATTATTTATCTTTGGGTTGCGCGAATGATCTTTTCCAGTCTGGAATTCTGTAAAACTATTCCTTTCAAAGATATTTATATCCACTCTACTATTTTAACTTTAGAAGGTAGGCGAATGAGCAAATCGTTGGGAACCGGCGTTAATCCTCTTAAATTAATTGATGAATATGGAACCGACGCTACTCGTTTTGGCTTACTATACCTTACTTCCCGGGATCAGCAAGCAATAAAATTTTCCGAAGATGCAATAAAGGCTAGTAGAAATTTTGCTAATAAAATATGGAATATTAATCGATTTATAAGTTTCGAGAAGTCCGACTCCAATCAGTCTGTCGGAGTCGGACTCCAACAGACTTTAGCGGATAAATGGATTTTATCTCGGCTGAACACGATTATTCAAGAAATTACCGAAAAAATAGAAAATTATAAATTAGGAGAAGCCGTCCGACAACTTTATGATTTTATTTGGCATGAATATGCCGATTGGTACTTAGAAATCTCAAAATGCAAAAACTCCCAGCCCAAGGCTGGTCCGCCTCGGGCGGAAAATCTAAATCCCTATATTTTCAAAATTATTTTACAGCTTCTTCATCCTTTTATGCCTTTTATTACCGAACATATCTGGCAAATGAATTATTTCAAGAAAAAAGCTTTAATAATTTCAGAATGGCCCAAATTCAATAAATCCTTAATCAATAAAAAGGCAGAAAACGAATTTGAAAAAATTAAACAAAAAATAATTGAAATCCGTAAAAAAAATCCTAATCAAAAATTGCAAGAAATAGATATCGTTAAAAAGTTAATGTAATATGCTTATTGTTTTTTACATAATCTTAGCCGTTCTCCCCAGCATTGCTTGGCTGCTTTTTTATTTGCGTAGAGATAAGCACCCAGAACCTAACAGAATGATTATTAAAGTCTTCGTCTGTGGAATTTTAGCCGCCCTTGGAGCTCTTGTCTGCGAGTGGTTATACCAAAAAACATTAGAAGCGGCATCGCTCCAAAATGCTATTTTTTTAATTATCGGAGGAATGGCTTTTATTGAAGAATATTTTAAATATTTCGCAGCTAAAATAAAAATTTTTAAAAGCTCCGAGTTTGACGAACCAACGGACGCAATGCTGTATTTAATAATAGCCGCCCTGGGATTTGCGGCTGCAGAAAATGTTTTTCTTTTAAACAATCTTTATATGGCAGGAGTGCCTATTGAACAAACTCTTGGAATAACTTTGGGAAGATTTTTAGGCGCCGTGTTTCTGCACACTCTTTGCTCGGGAATTGTCGGATATTTCCTGGCCCGCTCTCTCCTTTTAAGACGCAAAAGAAAAAGTCTTGTGGGGTTGGGAATTTTTATTGCAACTTGTTTGCATGGAATTTATAATTATATTATAATAAAGATTGCCCCCTATGATGAAAAATTTATCATTATGTTAATAGTATTACTTGGCCTTATGGCCTTAAGTGTATTATTAGCATTCAAAAACTTAAATAAACTTAAATCTATTTGTAAGATATAAATTATAATCCGAATAATACGAATAGATACGCGAATGATACAAATATTATTTGTGGCATTCGAATATTGTTTGTAGATTTGAATTATTTCTATGACTAAAAAATCATTTTTTGAACGATTAACGGGAGCAACCAAAGAAGAGATTCTCGCGGATCAATTTCAAAATGAAATAATCCCACCAAAAAAAACCGACGTTGAAGAACCAGAACAGTTTAAGGAAGAAAAATCGGAAATTGAATCAATTGAAAATGGGTGGTCTCACGAGGAGGAAGGACAATTAATGATTGATGTTTATCAAACCGATACCGATATTATTGTAAAATCAACCATTGCCGGAGTAAAATCAGAAGATTTAGATATCAAAATGACCGATAATATGATAACCATTAAGGGAATAAGGCAAAAAGACAAATCTATACCTCAGAAAAATTACAACTATCAAGAAATTTACTGGGGTCCTTTTTCTCGTTCGGTTATTTTACCGGTTGAGATTAATAGTGACAAGATAAAAGCTTCAATGAAAGATGGAATTTTGACAATTCGACTTCCGAAGATGGAAAAATTTGAGACAAAAACCATTCAAGTAAAGGAGATGGAATAATCTTGTGTGTTTTGCTTGACAAAGTTAATATCAAGAGTTATACTATCATCTTAGCTCTTTAAAAAAATAATGCGGGAGGAAAAAATGAAAAGAGCATTTTTGATTTCAACTTTGGTTTTAATTTTAGCTTTTACGGGATGGGCTGAAAATTCTAAAAGCCAGGCAATGCAAAAAGATAATTTTAAAATTAAACCAAAATTATTCTGGTCAACCGTAAGCCCTATCGTGATTAACCTGGATAGTAATCAGTGGGGCATGACCGTACTCAATTTCGATGTATCTTTAATGCAGTATAAAAATTTCCATTTCTTAGCCGCAGGCGTTGGAATTCAAACTTATCAGAAAAAAGTAATTGCTTACCATTTTTATTACGATTATATGGGTTATCCGCAAAGCTATTATGGCGAAGGATATAAATTTTTCTTTAAAACATATCTAAAGCTTGTTCCAGTAAAATATCGTTGGAATAAGGCAAGTAAAATTTTTAAAATGGATACTTATCTGGAAATTGGCATTAATCCATTAAAAAAGGAAGTTATGTTCGGCTTAACTTTCAGTGGAAATCCATTTAAGAAAAAGAAAAGAGGGTAAGAAAAGAAATAAAAAAAAATTGAAAAACAAATACAAAAGGCTAGTCTCTGACTGGCCTTTTTCAATAGCTAAAACGCCTTATATTTATTTAGGCAAAATCGTCCTGCCCTTTTTCCCTAACCAGAAATCAAGAGTGGCCCTGATAATAGGGCCTGCCCATTTCTTTTTAGACGGAAAAAGGAGCCATTTTGGGGGCTGTTTTAAAAACTTCCAGAATGAATAAAAATAAACATAAATTTTCTGCCACCAAGCGCCCCTCTTCTTTGCTAAAAAATAGCCATTTCTTGTTAAATAATAAATGTAAAAATATGACAAATAACCGGTAGAATGATATCCCTGATGATAAATAACAGCTTCGGGCGCTACAGCATGAAAAAACCCCTTTTTTTCCGCTTGAAGAGCCCAATCAACATCTTCGTAATACATAAAATAGTCCTCGCTCATAGGTCCCATTTTTTTATACACGGATTCTGAAATTAAAAGACAGGTTCCGGAAATATAGTCGGATACAAAGGGTTCCTTCTCAAGCTCAATTTGATCAATTGTCTTGCCGTGATTTTTAGGAACAGCTTGAATAAAACTCCAATTTATTTTACCTCCATTAAAATAAAGCGTTTTTTTGTCAATATAAAAAATGCGGGGCGCTAAAAAGCCCGGCTTTTTATTTTTTTTAATTTCTTTTTCCAAGAACGAGAATTTTTCCGGATTTTCCGCCACTTCAATTAGCTTTTCCAAAAAATCCTTTTCAACCCAGGTATCGGGATTTAAAATCAGAGCATATTTTGCTCCTTCTTCAAAAACTTTTTTAAAACCAAGATTGTTTCCCGCGGCAAAACCATTATTTTTTTCTGCTTTAATAAGTTTTATTTCTATTTTCCTGCCCCCTTTTTCTTTTGCCTGATTATTAATAAATTCTTGAATCTTTTCCATTGATTCATTCGGGGAAGCATTGTCAATAACTAAAACATTAAAATTAGGATAAGTAATTTCCTTTAGACTTTCAAGGCACTTAATGGTTTCTTTAAATCCTTTATAATTTAAAACAATTATAGATACTTTAGGCGGCATATTTTTTTCTTGGATTTCCTTTTCCAAAATGTTTCAATAAAAACTTGATATATTCTGAAACATGCTTTCTTGTTAAGTAATTGGTAAATATACTAAAAATTCCTCGACCTCGAACCTTGGTGGCCTCGCTTGTTGCTTCGGTTTCTTTTACCAGCGCTTCTGGATAATAAACGACCTGCAGGCCTTTTTCCCAGAATCTGAAGCACCAATCAACGTCACTAAAATATAAAAAAAAGCGCTTATCAATAAGCCCTACCTTGTCAATATATTCTTTTTTGGTAAACATAGCTTCACCTAAAATCCAATCCACTAAACAAATTTTTTTTCTGTCGTAATCTTCCATTAGATGCCAGCTTTTTGCTCTTTTCCCCAAAAAAGTTTTTCCTAAAAAAGTTCGCCGGGCTAAAATCGTCCAAGGAAACTTATAAAAGCGTCGGGGCGAAATAGCCGGTTTTCCATCCGGGTCTATAATCTTAGGACCTAAAAGACCTATCTTAGGATGAGCATCAATATATTGCTTAAGTTTTTTAATCGCGTCTTTTTCAACTTCAATATCAGAATTTATAATAAAAATATAGTTGCCTTGCGCTTTTTTAATGCCTTTGTTTATACATCCGGCATAACCTATGTTTTTTTTGAATCCTAAGTACTTAATATCGGGATGCCGGCTTTTTATTTTTTTTTCTGCGCTTGCTTCTTTCTTGCTATCGGAAACTATAATCTCAAATTTTAAATCTTGGCATGCTTTTTTTACGCTCTCAAGACAACTCAAAAGCAAGTTTAATTTTTTATAATTTGTAACAATAATGCTAATCACAAATTTCCCTTTTTTCCTTGCTTGGCAATAAAATTATTAGCTTTTAGTAAAGAATCAAAAGTCCCGGCGTCTATCCATTCTCCGTTGGTTTTATGATAAGTTAATAAACCCTCTTTTAAATACAAATTAAGAACATCAACAATTTCGTATTCCTCCCGAGCTGACGGTTTCAAATTTCTAATAACATCAAAAACTCGATTATCATATAAATAAAATCCCGTACCAATCCAATTGCTTTTCGGCTTCTTGGGTTTTTCAACAATTCTAACAAGCTTATCGCCCTTAAATTCTGCTACTCCAAATCTTTTTGGATCTGGCACTTGTTTCAAAATTATTTTTGCTCCTTTTCCTTCTTTTCTGATTTGCTTTTTAAAATCATTAACTGCTTTCTCAAGATTTTCTTCAAAAATATTATCGCCTAAAATTAAGGCAACCGGCCCATTATCGGCAAAATCTTCAGCTAATCCCAATCCATGAGCTATCCCTCTGGGCTCTTCCTGGATAGTATAAGTTAAATTAACTCCCAAGTTTTTCCCATCGCTTAACAAATCTAAAAATTGTCCGGCATGCCCGCGCCCAGAAACTATTAAAATATCTTTGATTCCGGCATCCCTTAAAGTAAAAATTGGATAATAAATCAAGGGCTTATCGTAAACCGGCAGAATATTCTTATTTATAACTTTTGTCAGGGGATAAAGGCGAGTTCCTTTTCCTCCGGCGAGAACAACTCCTTTCATAAAATTAAATTACAAGTTTAATAATTGATAATTTTATTATAAGTCTTTCTAATAAAAAAGGCAACTTGGGCCTAAAATAAAAAACCCTGCAGAATTTTAAAAATCTGAAGGGTTTATATTCTTTATATGTTTTTTAATTTAACTCGAGAAATGCTGATTGATTCTCTTCTGCCTTTGTGCTTAAAAATAATCCGCGCCCCTACATCGCCATTTTCATATCTTCTTATTATTTTTCTAACTTTAACGACCTCTTCTCCCTCAAATCTTTCCCTTTGGTAATACAAATTGCTGCTTGGATGAATTGAAACGATTTTTATGGGTTTTTCTAAGTCTAATTTTGTTGAATCTAATAATTTAATAATCATTTTGAATCCTTTTTTTTGAAGATTGTTAAAGAACTTTTCAATTCTAAGAACTATTCATTATAACAAAATCTGAAAAGAATGTCAATAGCATATTATTTTTACCACTAATAATTATAAGTATCTATTAGATTATTATTATCGTCTTCCAGATAAGCAGTATCGCCGTCATTATTCCAAATAGCTGCGCCGCTTCCATAATTGAAAGATTCCGCGCTCATATTAGTATAAACTTTTATGCTTTGGTTTGGTTCTAAATCATAAGAAGGAAAAGTATAGCTATGACTAGCTTCATCAGATAAGGTCCAGCCATCTAAATTCTGCGCTGTCTCTCTGTTATTTTTAATTTCTACGTATTCATCCGCTTCCCCGTCTTGTATCCCATCATAAAAAATATCAATTATTTCTACAGAAGATTCCGGCTCAGGCCTCATATCTTTTACATCCTTATTGTTTTCCGTAAAATTTAGATTAGTTAAAATTGGCCAGGAATTCGCATCAATATAAATTCCCCATTTGTTGTTTAAAAAAGTGGCAGAATCAATGGTGGAGTTGGAAGAAACAAGGCTCAGTCCGGTACTGGTAAAATAACTCCATTGTTGAGTATATTGATGATTTTGAAAAATAGTATTAACTATTTGAGAATTAGAATTCTCCATATAAAAACCACCGGTATTATCTTCTATAATTGAATTAGCCAAAATCAAATCGCTACCTTCAATCTTCAAGGCATAATCTGGTTGATCAGTAGCACTTCCTCTGTATATTGTTCCGCCATATCTAACAATAATATAATTTAAAGATGAATTAGTAGAAGTTGATTTAAAAACAATCTGCCCCCAAGAGCCTGCCATAGCATTATCCTTAGTTCCCTCATTGTCGCCATTAGTATCACCGCCATATTCGTCATCATAAAATGAAGTAAAAATAATTGGTTTTTCTGTCGTGCCTTCAGCTATTAAAGTTCCTTCAACTGTCATTTCTGACTTATAAACCGACTTAATTATTGTTCCCGGCTCAATAGTCAAAGTATAGCCAACGGGAATAGTAACTTTCTTTTTATTTATAAATACTGAATCGCCTCTTAAAATGTAATTTTGGTTAAGTTCTAAATTGTAAAGAACAATGCCATTCCAATGATTGTTATCTATTTGATTGTTGGAAAATTGAGGATAAGAGTTATTAACCCAGATCGGATAAGAATTATCAGAAAAATAATTATTTTCGACAATTGATTGACTGTTATTAGTTAAATAAATTCCGGTAAGATTGTTTTGAAAAGTTGAATTTTTAATTTGCGGATTAGAAGAGTCAATATAAACAGCTATATTTTTATGCCATTCGGGCCTGCCTGAAACTATGTTATCTTCTTCAAGATGATTTTGAAAAATAGAATTCTCGACAATAGTATTGGGAGAATTTTCCAACCAAACACCTTTAAAAAGATTATTTTCAATTATTGAATTTCTAAGAATTATTGAAGTATTTTCTGTCCTTATAGCGGCGCCAACTGCAGCCGGCGAATAGCTAGAACCCGTTCTAAAAGGCCTGGTTCGGCTGCCAGCATAACGAATAATTATATTATCTAAAACAGAATTATTTGAGCTTTCCGTAAACCAAATTCCCGACCAAAAACCCGGATACGGGCACTTAGAGCTATCTTTCGGATTTTCCCTGCAATATTGGGAATTATCCTTGTCTTCAAAAATATTACCGCCATATTCATCGTCATTATAATTGGTAAAAACTATTGGTTGTTTAGAAGTTCCTTCGATTTTTATGGTTCCAAAAACTTTCAGACCAGGATTCTTAAATTTAACAATTACTCCAGGTTCAATTGTCAAAGTAGCTCCTTCGGCTATTTCTAATAACTCATTTGAGGCTTTATTGCGGTCATAAATGAGATAAGGGCTGTCTTCCAACATCCAAGTCGTATCTTTAGTAATATCTTTATCGATCGGAGTATAAATTCTATAGATGTTGTTGTCTTCTTGATTATTTTCATCATCATTTTCTTCATTAATTTCATTATTAATACTATTTTCAGTTTTAGGAGTGCCAAGAATTGGATTGCCGCCAGCATCAATAGCGCCGGAGCCAGAACCGCTATAGGCCTGCCAGTTCTCGGAATCTGTTCCCGGCTCGTCAACATTAATCCGTTCCATTGTTCTTCTTGCCCATTCCCCTTCTTCTTTGGTATTCTGACCGGCATACCAATTATTACTGCAATCAATTTCATCAATTATATTTCCATCACTGTCTTTCAAGACTAAATTTTCCCCATGATTATTTAAAGCGCCAGTATAAAATTGACTTGCTGTGATATTAGATATTGTTTTATCGCTTGTTCTTTCTAAAAGATAATATCCATTAGCCGGAATGACTTCTGTCAGATATATAATCGGCGTACCATCTGCTGCTTCAAGAATCAAACCCGCTAAATTAATATTATAATCAGTTTTATTATAAAGCTCAATCCACTCATCATTATGGTCTGCATTAGTGCCCATCCATGCAATCTCATTGATTATTATTGAAAAAGAAAATGAGGCATAATTGTAATCAAGAGCAGGAATCAAATCTTCATCTGGTTCTTCATCCTCATCTAGTTCTTCATTTTGTTCTGGTTCTTCATCCTCATCCAGTTCTTCATCTCGTTCTGATTCTTCATCTTGTTCTGGTTCTTCAGCATCAATGCTATTTTCTGTCCTCGGGGTACCCAAAACTAGATTACCATCAGCATCAACAGCATCAGACCCAGAACCAAAATAAGTCTGCCAACCCTCTTGGGTTCGTTCCATAGTTCTATTTTCTTCATTATTCCCGGCATACCAACCACCACTACAATTAACTTGGTTAATTACATTGCCATGACTGTCTTTTAAAATTAACCTCTCTCCATCATTTTCTAAAGCACCAGCATAGATTTGATCGGCTGAAATATTAGATATTGTTTCATCATCCATTCTTTCTAAGAGATAATATCCATTAGCTGTAATGCTCCCGATTAAAGTTATACTGGGACTACCATCTTCTGCTTCAAGCACTGAATTAGTTAAATCTATACTCTGACTGGCCGTATTGTACAGCTCAATCCACTCATCATTATGGTCTGCATTAGTGCCCATCCATGCAATCTCATTAATAACAACTTGTCCCGATTCTATTGGCGGAAATGACTGTTCTTGCTCTGCGCTTCCCCCGCCTCCTCCGCCAGAATTGCCACTGGGATGACAGATATCTCCCCATAAACCCCTTCTATTATCTCTGGCTTGTTGTTCAGTATCAGCTAATTTCTCTTTGTATTTAATATCTGGATTATAAGCCAAATCATAAGCATAACCATTTCGAACTAAATAATCGTTAATAAATAACGAGTCCGCATAAACATAGCGAAGTAAACGCCCATAATCATCTGTTTCAGAGACATCCTTTTCTAATCTCACCTCTTTTCCTTCTACTAATTCTTTGTTCTTTTCGGTTGCTTGCTGGGCAAAACAGCCATTGGGAAGCTCTGGAGCATTAATACCAATATAGCGAACCTGCTGGCCATTTTCTAAAACAATAGTATCACCATCAATAACTCTCTTAACTATAAAAATCTCTTTTGTTGTTTGTTGAATTACTTCTTGCTGTTGAACTTCTTCTTGATTATCTGTATTGTCTGTATTTTCTATAGTTTCTGCGTTTTCTGCGTTTTTAGGAATTTGAATCTGCCCAGCATCCCTTGAAACATAAAAAGTTTCTTGAGGTAATTTAAGCTCATCTTGAACCTGGTTTTCGTCTATGCTGACCGGTGACAAGGATTTTATTTCTTCTGTGACCCAAGGATTAGTAGCAAGATATTCAGAATCTGGAGTTACAGAATCAATAACTGAATCAATAGCATAGAAAGGAATATGAAATAATCCATAAAAAACACTATAAACAAATTTAGCGCCTTTTTTAATTTCATTAATAATTTTATCAAATAAGGAAAGTTTTGTTTCCGACTCAACAATTTCTTTTTCCGATTCTTCTGCGCTATCAAAAAAAAGTTTGATTATTCCTGCGCCATTTATTACTGCTTCTTTAGATAAAAGAGAGAAGTAATCAGCATGAATTTCGGGAGTATTATTATCAAGAAAATAATTTTTTTTGCCAGAATTGCTTCTTCCAATTTCGGCCAGGCGAATTAATATAGAACTATCGTTTACTTTTCCATAGGCATATTCTTTTCCATTTTCCCATCCTTCCTTAACAATCCTCGGCGTTGAATATTTGGCATCTAATTTTATTCCTCCATATTTGTTGATAGTTTCACTAATTGTGTCTTTACTAAAAAAATTATTATTAGAAAAATTAGCAACCTCGTCAAAATAAGCATCTAAATTATTAAAAACTTTAGGTTTTATGCCTTGATTGGTCAAAGGGATGGCAATATTATAAAAAGCAGAATACTCTGATAAATCAGCAGCCCATTTTTCTAAAGAATCGCCATCAGGATGAGGATCTTCTCGAGTATGGGCGGGTACTGCCATATCTTCAATCAAGTGAAGGATGTGGCCCAAGGAAATAAAAGCTTCTTTTTTATGACCAGAATTGTAATCACTAATTGCTTTTTGCCAAGAGTGATCTCCGCCGGGATATTTTGCTTGTTCTTGAGAGTTTTGCGCCCATTCTTTGGCTGATAAAGGGCCAAAACCTCTATTGTAAACTGGATCGTAAAAATGGTAATACCAATTGCGAGGCCAAGTATCTTCATTAATGCTTCCTTGTCTCATCCACTCTATTTGGCTTGAGCTTAAGTCGGAATCATAATAATAGTTATAAAATAAAGCTATTTCTCGAGTTAAATTAGAATGAGTGGGAATGCCGGTATACAAAAAGGCCTCATTTATAATGAAAACAAGGCCCCCAAAAATTAAAATTGTTAGAATAATTAACTGTCGGAATTTCATAATTAATAATAAGCTTTATCCATCCTCCAGTCACCGTAAAAATCTTTAACAAAACCAATAATGCACGTTGTTGATCGTCCATTGGAAATACAAGAATATCTATAATAAATACTTGTCTTGCCCGTGGAATTTTTTTCTATTCTTTCAATGTCCCACGATATTTTTGATAGCGCTTCTTCTAAGCATTTAGTCGCCTCTACTAATTTCCCTTCTTTTTTAATCTTAGACAAATAAAATTTTTCCGATTCTTTAATTTCATAAGAATACTCAAATCCATCTTTATGGTATAGCTCTTTTCTTATGCAACAATCTAAAGCATTTTCAATCTCTTCATTTTTCAAGGTTTGAATATAATTTTCCAGGGTTTCTTTTGGGGTAGTTCGAGTTGGAAGATTTTTTACGGCCGCTTCAAGTTCCGGCGTATAGTCAGTAATTTTCCCCTGTCTGGCCAATTCTAATACACTGTATTTTCGAAAGGGGAAGTTGGGCTTGGCTAACCCTATTTCAACCAAATTCATTCTGTCTTTATGCCATGTATATCCTGCATAAATAATCAATATCAAAATTATTAAAACTAAAATAATCGCAAACTTTTTATTTCTCAAAAATTTTAAAATCATAAGTTTTCTAAAATTAATAATTTTGCATATAGATGTTTAACATCTATATAACATCTACATAATTATATTTAAATTTTTAAATTAGATAAAGAGAAAGCGAAGCCCCCGATAGGAGGGATAGGAGACTCCGCTTTCTCCCGACCTTATTTGTAGTTATTAAAAAAACTCGCAACTTAATTTATAAAGGACCACACAAAGTACCGACTTAGCACTTCGCATCAACCCTCCATAGATGCGAGATTTTTATTAAGATATTATCTTAGCAAATTGCAAAAATCTTGTCAAGTATTTTTGCAAAAACCTAAAGATTTTCTTTAGATTACAAGCATAACATACTCACAGAATTTGTCAATCCTTTCGTTAAAATTCTTGCCGAAATTTTACCAACTTTTCAAACCTCGCCAACACCCACAGCGCTTTGATATTGCATAATATCAAAGTGTAAAAATGTTAAATTTATTTGCTGTATTGTTTTTTATAATATTCCAGATATTCGCCGGATTTTATTTTCTTCCACCAATCGGGATTGTTTTTGTACCATTCAATTGTTTCTTTCATTGCCTGTTCGAAATTATACTTGGGTTTCCAGCCGAGTTTTTTAAGTTTGGTGGAATCCAAAGCATAGCGGCGGTCGTGACCGGGGCGGTCTTTAACGTATTCAATTGAGCTTTCGTCTTTGCCGAGTCCATTTAAAATTATCTCGGTAATTTCTTTATTAGTTTTTTCATTGTCAGCGCCAATGTTATATATATCACCTATTTTCCCTTTGTGCAGAACAATATCAATGCCAGAACAATTGTCCAAAACATAAAGCCAGTCACGGACATTTAGGCCATCGCCGTAAAGAGGAACTTTTTTCCCTTCAATAAGATTGGTTACAAAAAGAGGGATTAGTTTTTCCGGATATTGATAGGGGCCGTAATTGTTGGAGGAACGGGTAATTAAAATTGGCAAATTGTAAGTTTTATAATAAGCCCGAGCTAATAAATCAGCTCCGGCTTTAGAGGCAGAATATGGACTATTGGGTTTAAGATTGTCTTCTTCAATAAATTTTCCTTTTTCTGTTGAACCATATACTTCATCGGTAGAAATTTGAAGATATTTTTTAATCTGGTAATTTCTAACTGCTTCCAGTAAGTTATGAGTTCCGAAAATATCAGTTTTTATAAAAGCGTCGGGGTCTAAAATTGAGCGGTCAACGTGGGTTTCAGCTGCAAAATTTATTATGGCATCGGGTTTCTCTCCAGAAATTAATTCATTAATTAATTCTTTATCACAAATATCACCTTTAACAAATTGATATCTTGAATCATTTTCAATGTCCTGAAGATTTTCAGGATTTCCAGCATAAGTCATTTTATCAAGATTAATAACTTTATAATCAGGATATTTAGTTAAGATATGACGGACAAAATTGCTTCCAATAAAGCCCAATCCACCGGTGATTAAAAGTTTCATAAATTTCGTTTGTATTCTTTAATTATTTCAATGATTCGCTCTTTGATTGGCTTTAAGTAAATACCCTCTTTCTGAAGCTTGTCGCTATTCAAAACACAGTTTGAACGACGAGCTGTAGCCAATCCTTTTTTATACAAATCCTCGTCAGTGATTACTTTAAATTGATGATTAGGATTAATTTCTTTTTTATAAAACTCCATGATTTCACTGGGCTTTATAACCCC
>CAZYRO010000006.1:0-15733 GCA_964649435.1 uncultured Candidatus Saccharibacteria bacterium
AGCTTCTTCATTATTATCAGGTCCGAAAATATTTTTACAGTTGGAGAAAAAGCCAATCATCAGAATCATTAATCCCAAAACCAAAAAATTTTTAAAAGAACGCATTTATACCTCCCTAGTTCTAAGATTCTATTTTAACATATATGTCAAAAAAAGTCAAGTTTTTTAAGCTTATACTTATGATAAAAAAATATAATATTGCAATTTTAATATCATGCTTAACAATTGTAGCTGTTTTATGTTTGTTAAGTTATATAATGCGTCCCAATTCAGTTAAATCAGCTTCAACTGATAATGTTTCCGGCTACGCATGGTCAGAGACAATCGGCTGGATTAGCTTTAATTGCACTGACAGAGGAGTTTGCGGAAGTTCAAATTATGGAGTGAATATTGATTCAGCTACCGGAAATTTTTCCGGCTATGCTTGGTCTGAAAATATCGGTTGGATTAATTTTGCTCCTGGCGGTTCTTATCCAGCAACCCCTCTTTATTCAGCTAAATATAATTCAGGAACCAATAAAGTTACTGGCTGGGCAAAAGCCTTGGCAGCCGATGGCAATGGCTGGGACGGCTGGATTCTTTTAGGAAAAGATGTTGGCGGATGGGCGAATCAAATAACTATTGAGTCAGGAACAGGCGAATTTCACGGCTGGACCTGGGGAAGCGATGTTGTTGGCTGGATTAGCTTTAATTGCGCTGACAGGGGAGTTTGTGAAAGTTCAAATTACAAAATTATAGCTGATATTAATTTCCCGCCAAGCGTTACTTGTAATGATACTGCAGAATGGAGCTACTGCGCTGATTCTCTACACTCCAAACTTAAGTGGAATTATGTTGATGATGACGGCGACCCTCAAGAGTCCTACCAGATTCAAGCAGATGAGACCAGCAACTTTTCTTCTTCTCCGCTTAAATTAGATACCGGAGTGATTAATTCTGGCTCAAAAGAATATATTGTTAAAGCTGCTGATATTCAGCGAGGAATAGATCTTGATTGGGATACAACCTATTATTGGCGTATCAAAGTGAAAGATAATCAGGGTAATTGGTCTGTACCGGAATGGTGTGTTCCAGTTTGTAGTTTTCCCACTCCAAAACACGCTTATCCAGATCCTGATTTCAGCTGGTCGCCAATAAATCCTAACGTTTTAAAACCGGTTCAGTTTACCGACAAAACGATATTTTATAACGGAGCAAGCAATTGGAAATGGACATTTGAAGATCCGGGTATTATTGTTTCCAATCCTTTTGCCCAAAATCCATTAGCAACTTTTTCCAGTCCGGGAAATTGGGATGTTACCCTGGAAGCTACAGATGATCTTGGCACTTGCTCGATTACTCTGCCTGTTGATGTCGGCGAGCCCTTGCCGGAATGGAAAGAGGTAATACCAAAATAAATTCATGGGATTATTTAAACAAAAACAAAAATCTTGCTTAGGCATTGATATTGGCACTTCATCAATAAAAGTGGTACAATTAAAGCACAATGAAGAGCGTTATAAATTGGAGACCTATGGCGAGCTCCAAACCTATGGTTACCTTGAAAAGTTAAACGATCCCGTACAAACCAAATCTTTAAAAATATTGGAAAGCCAAGTTGTCGAAATGATTAGAAGAATAATTAGAGAATCGGAAGCTAGCGCTAAACAAACGATTATGTCTATTCCGGTTTTTTCCAGTTTTATTAGCGTAATAGATTTGCCTCCAATGTCGGAAAAAGAATTGCCGCGCGCCTTAATTTTTGAAGCAAAACGCCATATTCCAATAGCTTTGAGCGAAGTAAGAATAGATTGGAAGATTATTAGCAAAGAAAAGACAACTTCTTCAAAGCCGTATAAACATTCAGTGTTAAGTTTTTTACAAAGTTCAAGTAAAAAAGATTTATTTAAGTTTCGGGTTCTCTTAGTTGCCGTTCCTAAAGAAGTTATTACTAAATATTTGCGCATAGCTAAAACTTTGGGCTTAAAACTTTTAGCTTTAGAGCTGGAAAGCTTTAGCTATATCCGATCACTTATTGGAAACGATCAAAGCACGTCTTGTATTTTAGATTTTGGAGCTCGTTCAACTTCTTTTTCCATCGCAGATAAAGGATTTATTCAAATGAGCCACAGTCTTGATATTGCCGGCACAGAATTAACTAAAACGCTTTCTCATGGAGCAGGTGTTGATTTCAGGAGAGCTGAAATGTATAAAAGAGAAAGAGGATTAGATAAAAAAGAAATGTCAGAGGGGAGAGAAATAAGAGATATTCTTTTAACTCTTATTGACCAAGTAATTTTGGAAATGAAAAGAATAATTGATAGTTATCAGAATAAGACTAAAAGAAAAATAACTAAATTAGTTTTAAGCGGAGGCTCCAGTAATTTAATTGGCTTGGAGGAATACTTAAAAAAAGAATTAAAAATAGATGTTATGGTCGGAAATCCATGGGCTCGGGTATCATATCTGCCCGTTCTTGAGCCGGCTCTTAAAGAAATTGCATCTAAGTTTGCCGTAGCTATAGGGTTGGCAATGCGCGAAATATAATATGCCTGACATATCATTAATTCCAAAAAGTTATAAAGAAAAAGAAATCAATATTGCGTCTATTCTTTCCAGGATGGGGATTTTTGTTATTATTTTAATAATAATTAGCGTCTTAGCTTACGGCGCTTTACTTTTTTACAGAAAATCTTTAGATATTCAGCTTCAAGAGGTTCAAAACCAAGTTGAAGAAATAAACAAGCAAAGAGACGAAAATTTTGAGAAAGAAGTTCTTTCATTGGAAAGAGTTTTAAAAAATTTAAAAGTAATTCTAAAGAATCATTTTTACTGGTCAAGTCTTTTTTCTAAAATTGAAAATCTTAGCTTGCTTCAAGTGAATTTTCTGGATTTTAAAGGAATGCTAAATGAAGATGATTCTGTTGCTTTAATTCTTAGCGGCAGAGTTCCGGGTTACACTTATTTAGCCAAGCAGATGGTGGCTTTTGGCCAAGATGAATTAGTTTCTGATGTAAAAGTATCGGAAATAACACTTGGCACGCAAGGGGGAATTAATTTTACTCTGAACATTAATTTTTTAAAAGATGCTTTATTAAAATAATGAAAAAGAATATTATAATTTTACTTTTAATTCTTGCTTTTATCTGCATTTTGGTTTTACTTGATTTACCGACATATAATAAAGTTGCCCTTCTTAGGCGCGAGATAAAAAACTATAAAGATTTTTTAACAAAAGAAGAAGAGCTTATGGCTAAAGTTAATCAGTTAAAAGAGGTTTATGACAGCCGCAGGGATGATTTTAAAAAAGCTTATTATTCTTTGCCTCCTGAAAAAGATATTCCCGGCTTAATTGTTCAATTTGAGGCGTTGGCTTCGGAAAATGGCTTAATTTTAGAAAGTTTGAATTTTATTGAAAGAACAATCAAAAAAACCGGAGAAGCCGAAGAAGAGAAAAAAGATTATAAAAGCTTGGCTGTGTTTTTAAGTTTAACGGGCAATTACAAATCTTTTGAGAATTTTTTAAAAGCCCTTGAGCTCAATGTTCGTTTAATGGATATAAAATCAATTGAGTTTTCTTCTGAGAAAATCGAAGAAGAGGGAATATTTAATTTTAATGTTGACTTAGAGGTATATTGCCAGTAAACTGGGAATTTATATTAAAATTATGGCCGAATTATTAAAGCAAAAAAAGCGTCAAAAAGTTTTAATTGGAATATTAATAGCAGTAATTATTATTAGCGCCCTTGTTTGGTATTCTTATTTACGGAAAAAACCTTCTGACGAAGAATTTCTTCTTATGGGAGAACAAAGAACAATAAACTATTCGTTTACTGAAGAAAGAATTGCCAAGGTTAAATTAGATATTAGCGTTTTAAACGATTCTGTTTTTAAATCTTTGAAGTCTCATGGAATACTGCCGGTAACTGCCGGAAAAACAGGACGAGAAAATCCTTTTGAATCTTATTAAAATATTTATGCCCAAGAAAACACTTATTGATATTTTATTAAAAAGAAAGTTAATTAATTCTCTTACCCTGGAAACTTTAAGAAAGGAAGCTGAAAAAAAAGGCGCGCCTTTGGAAGACTACATATTGGAGAGAGAAGCAATTAAAGAAAGTGATTTTTATTCTTCAAAGGCCGAACTTTCAAAAGTTCCTTTCAAGAGTTTAGCTGGTGAAACTATTCGTCCGGACGTTTTAAAATTGATTCCCCTTGAAGCGGTTCAACATTATAAATTTGTCCCGCTAAGCATTAATCGGAAAAAAGGAATTTTAGAGATTGGAGTTCTTGACGTGGAAAATGTTGAAGCGCAAGAAGCTTTAAAATTTATTGCTCACAGAAAAAAGCTTTCGCCAAAAATTTATTTAATTACTCCAACCGATTTTAAAAGTATTTTAAAACAGTATGCTCCTCTTAAGGGAGAAGTTCGGAAAGCTTTAACTGAACTGGAAGAAGAATTAAAAAAAGAAGAAATACCCTCTAAAAAATTAGGAGAAAAGGAAAAAATAGAAAAAATAGCCGAGGAAGCTCCCATAACTCGAGTGGTTGCTACTATTTTGAATCACGCTATCGGGGAAAGAGCATCCGATATTCATATAGAACCGAGTGAGAAAAGTTTGAAGATTAGATTCCGGGTGGACGGCGCTCTTTATATTAGTCTTCTTTTGCCTCTTAAAATCCATTCGGCAATTGTTTCTAGGATTAAAATACTTTCTAAACTTAAAATTGATGAAACAAGAATCCCTCAAGACGGTAGATTTTTTACTACTGTTGGCAATAGAAAGATTGATTTTCGAGTTTCAACCTTTCCTACTTACGCCGGAGAAAAAGTGGTAATGAGAATTCTTGATCCTACTATTGGTTTAAGAAAACTTTCAGGATTGGGCATTGAAGGAAGAAATCTTAAGCTTGTGAAAGAAGCGATTCGAAAACCTTATGGCTTAATATTAATTACCGGACCTACTGGTTCCGGTAAAACTACAACTCTTTATTCCATATTGAACATTCTTAATAAAGAGGATGTGAATATTGTCAGCTTGGAAGATCCGGTTGAATATTATATTGAAGGAATTAATCAATCTCAGGTTCGGCCGGAAATCGGTTATACTTTTGCTACTGGCTTGCGCCATGTTTTGCGTCAGGATCCCGACAAAATTATGGTTGGAGAGATTAGAGACAGCGAAACAGCCGCCATGGCAATTCATGCTGCCCTAACCGGCCATCTTGTTCTTTCTACCCTACATACCAATGACGCCATAGGAGTGATTCCCAGACTGATAGATATGGGGGTTGATCCTTATTTACTTCCGCCTACTCTTATTTTGGCCGCAGCTCAAAGATTAACAAAAAGACTTTGCCCGGACAGTAGAGAATTAATGATTCTTTCTTCAAAAATTAAACGAACAGTTGATAAAGAAATAGAGAATATCAAGAAAAAAGATAGCAAATTTTTAAAGATAAAGGAACCTTATAAATTTTATAGACCAAAACCATCTAAGGCTTGTCCAAAAGGGACCAAGGGTCGAATAGCTATTTATGAAATGCTTTCTATGACTCCTCAGCTTGAAAATATTATTTTAAAGGAGCCCTCTGAAACTAAAATTAAAGAGGAGGCAGAGAGACAAAAAATGCTTAGTATGATGCAAGACGGCCTGATAAAATCGCTTAAAGGAATTATAAGTTTTGAAGAGGTAATAGAAGCAATAAGTGAAAATTAGTTAATATTTGTTCAATTTAATTAAATAATGGTTTTATTTAAAAAATTTCACTCTAATAGCGGACTTACCTTATTAGAATTACTGGTTGTTATTACTATAATAGGACTCTTGGCTAGTGTTTTTGTAATAAGTGTTGGAACTTGGCGCGCCAAATCTAGAGATACTCAAAGAGTTACCGACATTAGAGCTATCCAGCAGGCCCTGGCTTTTTATTATTTTCAAGGTGAATACAGCGGCTTATATCCGGATTATGACGGCCATCTTGACGTCAGTCCTAATCCTGTTTCAAGTGTAATATTAGCTAATAATTTTATGTCCGAAGTTCCTGTTGATCCTATTTTTACTGATACTCGCCAATATTATTATTGCAGTAAAGAGTCTGGTTGTTCTCAAGGCGGAGGCACGGGCTTAGATGATGAAACTAGCTATATTTTGATGTATTATTTGGAACGAGGTACTGCAGGCCATGGGGCAGGTCCTGCTACTGTCAGGCCATAATATTATTAGGCGATAAAGACAAATATGACCAATGATTATCATTCTAAATTAAATGAACTTTTAGAAGCAGTAGCCAAGCAAAATGCTTCTGATCTTCATATTTCTGTGGGCAGGCATCCTACCCTAAGGATTGATGGAGAATTGATTCCTTTAGTTAAACAGCCAATTATTACTCCGGAATATGCTCAAGGATTGATTTTTGCTCTTTTAACAGATGAGCAAAAAGAACGTTTTCTGAAAGAAAAAGAAATCGATTTTTCTTATTCTTATAAAGGCAAGGCGCGTTTTCGGGTCAATGTTTTTTTCCAGCAGGGGCATATGAGCGCGGCTTTGCGATTTTTACCATTTACAATTAAAACTCTCAAAGAATTAAATCTTCCTTTAGTCTTGGAACGTTTTGCGCATCACAACCAAGGATTTTTCTTAATAGTTGGACCTTCTGGGCATGGCAAAAGCACGACTTTAGCCGCTTTAATTGATTTAATTAACCATACAAAAAATAATCATATTATTACAATAGAAGATCCTATTGAATATTTATTTATTCAAGATCGCTGCATTATTGACCAAAGAGAGGTTGGATTTGATACCGAGGGATTTCATAGGGCGCTTCGTTCTTCCTTTAGGCAGGATCCTAATGTAATTATGGTTGGTGAAATGAGAGACTTGGAAACTATTTCCACTGCTCTTAGCGCGGCTGAAACTGGCCACTTGGTTTTTGCGACCTTGCATACCAATAATGCTGCGCAGACGATGGACAGAATCATTGATAGTTTTCCTTCATCTGCTCAAAATCAGATTAAAATACAGTTAGCGGCAAGTCTTGTTGGGATTGTCTCTCAAAGACTTGTGCCCAGGATAAACGGGGGAAGAGTTCCTGCAATAGAAGTGATGTTTGTGAACTCGGCTATTCGTAATTTAATTAGAGAAGGCAAAACTCATCAAATAGATTTAGTTATTGAAACTAACGCTGACCAGGGAATGATTCCTTTAAATAAGTCTTTAGCTGATTTGGTTCATAAAGGAGAGATAAGTTTAGAGAATGCCGAACTCTATTCACTTAATCCCGGCGACTTAAGAATGTTGCTTGGGAAATAGTATGCGATTTAATTATCAAGGCAGAACAGAAAAGGGAGAGATTCAAGCTGGCGTTGTTGAGGCCGGCAGTTATGAGGCGGCGGTTGAGACGCTCCAGCGTTATAATTTAACGGTAGTTTATTTAGAGCCGATTTCAGAAATTCCCGCTTATGCCCGTTCTTTAAAATTTCTTCAAAAAGTCAAAAAAAAAGAATTGGTAATGTTCTATCGGCAGTTAGCTATTCTTTTTGAAGCCAATACTCCTCTTTTGGATTCTTTAAGAGCGATGGCTGAACAAGCTCGTAGTCCTCTTTTTAAGGATATTTTGTTTGAAGTTGAAACTGATGTTAGGGGAGGGGAATCTCTTTCAAATGCCTTGGCAAAACACCAGAAAGTTTTTCCTTCTTTTTATATTAATGTTATTCGTTCCGGAGAAGCAACTGGGAAGCTAGACGAGGTTTTAACCTATTTGGCTGATCACGCCGAAAAAGAATTTCTTCTTAATCAAAAAATTAAAGGCGCTTTTACTTATCCAATTTTTATTCTTTCAGTTTTTTTTGCTATAGCAATTTTAATGCTGGTTTATGTTGTTCCTAATTTGACGTCTATTTTAACCGAGACAGGGGCAGAATTGCCCTTAGCTACTAAAATTTTAGTCGGGACCAGTGATTTACTTCGCTCCTGGTTTTGGTTATTGGCTGTAATTTTAATTGGTGCGGTTTTTGGATTTCGTTATTATTTAAAAAGCGTCCAGGGCCAAGAATTTTGGGATAAATCTAAGTTAAAACTTCCTGTTTTGGGCAAGCTTTTTAAAAAAATGTATTTAGCCCGATTTTCTGAAAATTTTGGAACTCTTCTTAAAGGGGGTTTGCCCATATTGGAGGCTTTGAAAATTTCTAGTCAAGTGGCCGGCAATAAAGTTTTTAGTCATTTGATTGACGATGCCGTAAAAGAAGTTAAAAAGGGAGGAAGCATTAGTTCGGTTTTTGAAAAAGACAAAAAAAATATTCCTCCGTCAGTTATTCAAATGCTAAAAGTAGGCGAGGAGACTGCTAAATTGGATTCTATCTTAGAGCGATTAGCTGTATTTTATCAGGGAGAAATTGATAGATCGGTCGCTAATCTTACACAGCTTATTGAGCCTATTTTAATTGTTGTTTTAGGCGCGGGAGTGGCTTTTCTGGTTGCAGCGATTTTGATGCCGATTTACAACATAACTGGTGGAGAATTTTAAATTGCGCGTTTTGTTCTAGGATAATAAAGATAAAGGTCGATTCATTTGATTCGATAAATGCTCAAAGTTGATACTGGGCTAAATCGAAGTATCTTAAAAATTAATAATTAATATTATAATCCGAATGATACGAATTTTTATTCGAATGCTACAAATATATTTGTTGTATTTGGATATTATTTGTAAATTTGGATCACTTCAATGTTTAAGAGAAAAAAAGGCCTGCCTGCCGGTAGGCGAGGTTTTACTTTAATTGAACTTTTAGTGGTTATTGCTATTATTGGTATTTTGGCAAGCATTGTTTTGGTTAATTTAAATTCTGCTCGAAATAAAGCTAAAGATGCGGCAGTTAAAGGAGCATTGTCAGAAGCAAGAGCGGCCGCTGAAATATCTTATGACGAAACAGGCAATTATGATGCGGTTTGCTCTGCTACAGGAGAGATTATGACAAGAATTGCTCCCAACGTTAAAGATAACAATGGCGGAACTGATATTACTTGCTTGGATACTACTACTGAATACTGCGTTCAATCTCCATTAAATGAGACTGGTAAATTTTGGTGCGTTGATAATAATGGAGTTTCTAAGAAACTTGACGCAAGCGTATGCGCGGCAGGCAGCATCAAGTGTGAATAAGTTTGTTTAGTATAAGCTAATAAAGGGCGGCTTAATCCGTCCTTTATTAGCTTATTAAAATGATTATTTTCTTTTTTATTTTTGGTCTTATTGTCGGAAGTTTTTTGAATTCCGTTATTTATCGTTTGGAGAAAAAAGAATCTATTATTAAACTTAGATCTTATTGCCCTCATTGCAAAAAGACTCTTTCCTGGTTTGAACTCATTCCATTGGTGAGTTTTCTTTTACAAAAAGGGAAATGCAGGCATTGCAAGAAACCGATATCTTGGCAATATCCGCTGGTTGAGTTAGCGACAGGGATATTATTTGTATTAGTCTATAATTTTTCCGCCCAAGGCGGACCAGCCGCAGGCTGGCAATTTTCAATTTTCAATCAATTTCCAATTTTCAATTTTCAATTTCTGACCTATATTATTTTTTGGCTGTTTGTTGTTAGCTGTTTGGCGGTTATTTTTGTTTATGATTTAAAGCATTATATTATTCCAAATGAAATTATTTATCCGGCAATAGTTTTGGCATTAGGATTTCGGATTTTGGATTTATTTAGGATTTCGGATTTAGGATTTAGGATTTTAGAACGACTTGGTCCTTTTATCGCTGCCATAGCCGCTGGATCATTCTTTCTAACAATAATACTGGTATCCAAGGGCAAGTGGATGGGAATGGGCGACTTTAAATTGGCAATTTTCATGGGTTTGATTCTTGGCTGGCCTAAAATTTTAATCGCTTTACTTGGAGGATTTTTAATTGGCGCTTTCGTTTCTATTATTTTAATAATTTTCAAAAAGAAAACTTTAAAATCGCAAATTCCTTTTGGACCATTTTTAGCCGGAGCAGCTATTGTTGCGATATTTTGGGGAGATGTTTTGATAAATTGGTATTTTAAATTATTTTTAATTTAATGAGTATGTTTTCAAAACAAAAAAGCCTGCCTGCCGGTAGGCAGGGATTTACCATGGTTGAATTGCTTGTAGTAATTGCTATTGTCGCTATTATTTCCGGCTTTATGGTGGTTAATTTTAGAAAGAGCGATGAAAGCGGCAAGCTTCAGCGAACTGCCCAGCAAATTATTCAAAATATAAGAAAAGCCCAGAATATGGCTTTAGCTAGCACTGAATTTGGGAGCGACGTGCCTTATGCGTATGGAGTTTATTTTGAAAAGCAGAGCCTGTCTTCCTATATTCTTTTTGCTGATACCAACGGCAATGGAAAGTATGATGCTCCGGACGGAGTAGTAGGGAATATAAATTTAGAAAAGGGAATTCAAATAGAATCTTTTTCTGTTGAGCCCAAATTGCATATTAATTTTCTTCTGCCTTATGCTCTTATTGAATTTAATCCTTCTATTACTGAAGCTACTATTATCCTTAAGAAAGAAGGCGGAATTTGTCCCCAAGATTGTAAATATATTAAGATGAATGATAAGGGTTGGATGGCTATTAAAAATAATCCCTAATATGAGATATTTAATATATAAAAATAAAAAAGGATTTTCATTAATAGAAGTTATTCTTGCTGTTTTTGTGATTACTATCGGCATAACCGGCGCTGTGAATTTGGCAACTTACAGTATTTCCAATGTTGCTGTTGGCAAATCTCAAATTATTGCCACGAATCTTTCTCAAGAAGGATTAGAGATTATTCGCAATATTCGGGACAGCAATTGGCTTAAAGATATTGATTGGAATGACGGCCTAAAAACAGACGGAGATTATCGGGTTCAGTATAACAGTCTTGATTTATTAGATATAAGTGATAGTCCAGCTCTGAATATAGATAACACAAATCCCGATTATGTGGTTTATCTATATGATGACGGTAAACCTAAAAGTCGTTTTAGCAGAAAAATAAGCATTGCTAATATTAATAGTTATGAGATTAAAGTAGTTTCCGAAGTTACCTGGAAAGAACGAGGCCATGACTATGAAGTTAATGCCGAAACTAGATTATATGATTGGAAGTAATATGATTTATAAAAAAAATAAAAAAGGCCTGCCTGCCGGCAGGCAGGGGTTTACCCTAATAGAGCTTCTTGTATCAATAACTATTTTTTCTTTGGTGATTTCAATTGCCCTTGGCTTGTTTACAACTATTATTCGCAATCAAAGAAAGAGTATGGCTATTCAGAATGTTCAGGATAATGGTAGGTATTTATTGGGATTTATGGCTAAAGAGATTAGGATGAGTGAAATCACAAGTTCTGATGGGGAGAGCTTTAGTTTGGATATTTCTCATTTAGAACACGGCGATATTACTTATTTGTTTTCAGGAGGACAGATTTTAAGTAATGCTGAACCAATAAATTCGGACGAAGTCCAGGTTGAAGGTAAATTTTTTGTGGATGGTAAAACAGGAGGAGACAATAAACAACCCCGCGTTACCGTTGTTATGAAGGTAAAAACAACGGGGATTAAAACCAAAGAGCAGGCAGAAATAAATTTACAAACCACGCTTTCACAACGCAAATTAGATTAAATTTATTTATGAGATATAAAATTTACAACGAAAAAGGCGCTGCTATTCTCTTGGCATTATTAATTCTTACTGTTGTTTTATCTATTGCTTTTGGAATATCTGCCTTAATGTGGGGTGAAACAAAATTATCTCAAGATGTTCCCCGATCTCTAAAAGCTTATTATGCCGCTGAAGCAGGTATTGAAAGAGCTTTGTATGACGAACGGCAGGGAAGCGGCGTCGTTGATATCCCCAGGTGTTCTGTAAGCTTAGATGGAAGCAGTTATGGGATTGATGTTACTATTAGCGGAGACACTACTACTATTAAATCTTGGGGTTGTTATAAAAATATTGAAAGGGCAATAGAGGTCTCATATTAATATGAAATTTTTTCACTTATTTAAAAAACAGATTTTTCTGACAGTCATTATTTCTTTAGTTATTGGTTTGGTTGCCGGAGCTTTTTCTTCTATTTATTTATCTCCTCTATTGGCCGAAAAATTAGGATTGGGTAAAGAAAAAGGGGATTTTCAGCAAGAAGATTTATTTTTAGAAACAACTTCTCCCTTAACTGATAAAGAAGAAAACATCGAAACAAAACAGGACAAACCCAAGAGCATAGCTGATGTTGTTGAAATGGTTTCACCTGCGGTAGTCAGCGTTATTGTTAGTAAATATCTTCCGGTAATTGAGGAATATTATTATAATCCCTTTGAAGAATTTGAACAGTTTTTTGGCAGAGATTTTGGCTTTCAAATTCCTCAATATCGGGAAAAAGGAAAAGAACTGCAAGAGATTGGCGGCGGTACGGGCTTTATTGTGAGTTCCGACGGTCTGATTATCACTAATAAACATGTGGTTTATGATGAAGATGCCGAATATACGGTTATGACTAATGACGGGGAAAAATATCCGGCTCCGGTTTTAGCCCGCGATCCGGTTCAAGATATTGCTATTTTGAAAATTTCGGCTGATAATTTGCCGACAGTTAAATTAGGTGATTCTGATAAATTAAGAATTGGCCAAACCGTCATTGCGATTGGCAATGCTCTGGGCGAGTTTCGAAATACGGTTAGCGTTGGAGTAATTTCCGGATTAGCTCGTTCAATAATTGCCAGCGGTGGAGGAATTTCTGAACAGCTTGAAGAAGTAATTCAAACCGATGCAGCTATTAATTTGGGTAATTCCGGAGGGCCGCTTTTAAATCTTTATGGAGAGGTGATTGGAGTTAATACGGCCATGGCTTTAGGAGCGGAGAATATTGGCTTTGCCATTCCGGCAAATAAGGTCAATAAAGATATTCTTGATATTCAAACTAAAGGCAAAATTTCTTATCCTTTCTTGGGCGTTCGTTATATTTTAATTAATAAAGCCCTTAAAGAGAAAAATAATTTGCCGGTTGATTATGGAGTTTTAGTCAGTCGTGGCGATAAAGCAGGCGAGCTTGCAGTAATGCCTAGCAGCGCGGCCGATAAGGCGGGAATTGTTGAAAATGATATTATTTTGGAAATAGATGGAGTAAAAATAAATCAGAAAAATAGTTTAACTAAATTAATTTTAAAACACAGTGTTGGCGATAAAGCAATTTTAAAAATTCTTCACAAAGGAGAAGAGAAAATAATAGAAGCAGAATTAGGAGAATGGGAATAATAACTTAATTCTTATTCAAGGGATTATTATTAGCACTCTTGACAATAGAGTGCTAATTGTTTAAAATGGAAATATGCGAATGGATAAATTTACAACTAAAGCTCAAGAAGCATTGCAAGTGGCTCAAGCAATTGCCTCGGAAAAAGGTCAACAACAAGTTGATGCTTTTCATTTATTAAAAGCCCTTTTGACTCAAGAAGAATCTTTGGTTAAAGCTATTCTGGGAAAATTAGATGTTAATGTTGATTCTTTAAATAAAAAGATAGAAACGGCTATTATAAATTTACCAACGGTAACAATTTCTATGGGTGGAATTGCTCAAGTTTTTTTAACTCAAGACTTGGGTCGAGTATTAGAACAATCAATCAAGGAAGCTATAAAACTGAAGGATGAATTTGTTTCCACCGAACATTTTCTTTTAGGAATGTTGACTGCTCCGACTAAGATTAAGCAAATTTTAAACCAAGAAAAAATTGATTATGATAATGTTCTTAAGGTTTTAGCCGATTTGCGAGGCGGTCAGCAAGTTACTGATCAGGAACCGGAATCAAAATATCAGGTTTTAGAAAAATATGCCCGCAATCTTACAAAATTGGCTCGCGAGGAAAAACTTGATCCGATAATTGGCAGAGATGAGGAAATTAGGCGGGTAATGCAAGTTTTAACTCGCAGAACAAAAAATAATCCCGTTCTTATTGGCGAGGCGGGAGTTGGAAAAACCGCTATTGTTGAGGGTCTTGCTCAGCGAATTGTAAGCGGAGATATACCGGAAAGTTTAAAAGATAAAGAAATTATTGGATTGGATTTAGGCGCTTTAGTGGCTGGGACAAAATTTAGGGGCGAGTTTGAAGACCGCATTAAAGCTGTTTTAAGGGAAATTTCTCAGTCCGGCGGCAAGATTATTCTCTTTATTGACGAACTTCATACTTTAGTTGGCGCTGGCGCGGCTGAAGGAGCAATTGATGCTTCTAATATACTGAAACCGGCCTTGTCCAGGGGAGAACTTCGAGCTATTGGCGCTACAACTCTAAAAGAATATCAAAAATATGTTGAAAAGGATCCGGCGCTGGAAAGACGTTTTCAGCCAGTTTATGTTCTCGAATCGAGCATTGAAGACACTATTGCCATCTTGCGGGGCATTAAAGAAAAGTATGAAGTCCATCATGGAATCAGGATTACCGACCCGGCCTTAGTTGCAGCTGCTAATTTATCGGCTCGTTATATCAGCGATAGATTTTTACCAGATAAAGCAGTTGATTTAATGGACGAAGGCGCTTCGGCCTTAAGAATGGAGATTGATAGTATGCCGGTTGAATTGGACCATGCAAAGAGAAAAAAAATAAAATTAGAAATTGAAATCAAAGCTCTTAAAAAAGAAAAAGATTCGGAATCTAGACAACGACTTAGAGAATTAAAAAAAGAAGTCGCCGAATTGAATGAAAAAAGCAGAGAATTAGAAGTTCAATGGAAAACCGAAAAAGATATTATTTCAAAAATAAGAGCATCAAAAAAAGAAATTGATTCTTTGAAACAAAAAGCCGAAATTGCCGAGCGAAAAGGCGAGCTTCAAAAAGTTGCCGAGATTCGTTACAGTAAAATTCCTAAATTAGAAAAAGAGATTAAAGCCCAGCAAAATAAATTAACTCAAGTCCAGAAGGACCGCCAGATTTTAAAAGAAGAAGTTACAGAAGAAGATATTGCTCTGGTGGTTTCTCGCTGGACAGGCATCCCGGTTTCTAAAATGCTTCAGGAAGAGACCATTAAGCTTAGTCAAATGGAAGAAATTCTCGAGAAACGAGTTATTGGCCAGAACGAAGCGATTTTAGTAGTTTCTAACGCTATTCGAAGAAGCCGAACCGGCATTGCCGAAGAAGAAAAACCTATCGGTTCGTTTATTTTTATGGGTCCTACTGGCGTTGGTAAGACCGAATTGGCGCTGGCTTTAGCGGAATTTATGTTTGGCAATGAAAGCGCCATTATTCGGCTTGATATGTCCGAGTATATGGAAAAACATGCGGTAGCTAGAATGATTGGTTCGCCTCCCGGATATGTTGGCTATGAAGAAGGGGGCCAGCTTACGGAAATGATTCGACGCCGTCCTTACAGCATTATCCTTTTGGACGAGATAGAGAAAGCTCATCCCGAAGTATTTAATATTTTACTTCAAATATTTGATAGAGGGCGCTTGACGGATGCCAAGGGCCGAATAGTTAATTTTAAAAATTCAATTATCATTATGACTTCTAATATAGGCAGTGAGTATATGCAGAAAATAGCCGAATTTGGATTTACTAAATCTGTTGGAACTAAAAAGCGAATAGAGATTCAAAGAGATAAGGTTACTAATGCCCTTAAAGATCATTTTAAGCCCGAATTTCTTAATCGGCTTGATGAAATTGTTGTTTTTAATGGTTTAGGGTCAAAAGAAGTGGCTAAAATTGTTGATTTGCAGATTGAAAAAGTGGCAAAACGGCTCGAAAGTAAA
>CAZYRO010000007.1:0-14971 GCA_964649435.1 uncultured Candidatus Saccharibacteria bacterium
TTGCTTCTTCTTCTGATTTCCAGACTTCAAATTTTTCTCCTATTGTTGGCACCTGATTAAGTCCTATTGCTACGGCCGGCATAGAAGGAGATGCTTCTGAAATAGAATCTCCTTGAAAATTCTCTAAAATTCTTATTTTGCCGTAAGAATTCCCACATAAAATAATATCTCCTTTTTTAAGAATTCCTTCATGAATAAGTAAGGTCGCCGTAGCTCCCCGTTGAGAGTCTAAGTAAGATTCAACTACTACGCCGGAAGCTGGTTTTTTATAATCAACCTTTAATTCTTCTATTTCGGCAACTAAAAGCAGAACTTCTAAAAGCTCGTCAATCCCTTGCCCTGTTTTGGCCGAAATATTTATCGAAGGAATTTTTCCTCCTTGAGACTCAACAACAATTCCTTCTTTCGCAAGTTCACCAATTACTTTTTTAGGATTAGCCGTGGGTTTATCTATTTTATTTATTGCTACCACAACCGGAATTTTAAATTTTTTAATATGAGAAATGACTTCTTTGGTTTGAGGTTTTACTCCTTCTTCTGCCGCTACAACTAAGATAGCAATATCAGCTACTTTTGTTCCCCTGGAACGCATCTGGGAAAATGCTTCGTGTCCTGGAGTATCAATAAAAGTAATAAACTTATTATTATATTTAATTTGATATGCGCCTATGTGTTGAGTTATCCCCCCAGATTCTTTTTCTGCAATATTGGTTTTGCGAATATAATCAAGTAAAGTTGTTTTGCCATGATCAACGTGCCCTAAAACGACCACAATAGGTGGCCGTGTTTCTAAATTTTCGATTTTTTTCTTTTTTGAGGTCATATTATTTCATAGCTTTTCGGATAGCTTGTTTTTCTTCTTCTGATAACTGATAGCTTGAATCTCCCTTTTCAATCGGTTTGGCATAAATTCTGGTTCCTTCCCTGCCATAAAGACTTGATATTACCAAACCATTATTATCCTTGTCAAGCAGGGCAATGACAAAACTCTGGTCTCCTCCAGTATCTTTAAAAGGATTAAAACGAACTACTCCAACCTTTTGAATGCTTATATCTGCCAATTTTTGCAAGTTTTCGTCCCATTTAAAAAGTTTTTTGATATCTTCTTCCATGCTTTTCATTCTTTTAACTTGTTCGGCAATTACTTCCTCTAAATCTTTAGTCTTTCGTCCTTTAAAAAATATCTTAATCCGTTTTCGAGTTTTTTCTAATCGAAATTGTAAAAAAACATTCCAAGCTAATAAAACTAAGACTGCTATTAAAGCCAATAAATAAAAGTTGTCTTTTATAAAAGCAATAATGCTATTCATTTTTTTCTTTTTTTAATCGTTTTACTGCTTCTCGGGTAGGAGATTCTTCTTCTAAATTAATTTCGGGATAATATTTTTGAATTGCCTCAATCACTTCCTCTGTTAAGACCCATCCTAATTCTTTGTCATAAACTTTCTCCCATTTATGTATATAATGGGAAATTTCTTTTCTCTTTTGTTCTGGCTCCTTGCCTCTATCTTTGGTAGTAACAACAAAATATTCTAAATCATTGCCAGCTTTTTTATCTTCCTCGCTGTATTTGAGCTCAAACTTCTCAATAATTTTTTTTGCTTCTTCTTTAGATAATTTTCGCCCTGGCGTGGGCATTTCCTCATGTTTTTCTTTTCTCATAATGTTAATTATTAATTATTATTACAATGTTGTTATTGGTCTGCTCTGAGTTATATATAATTTTCCTTTTTCCATGGCCCATTCAATATCCTGCGGACTCTTATAATGTCTTTCTATTTTAGCACAAATTTTAGCTAAATCAATGATTTTTTTGTTATTCAACTTTTGCTTCCCTTGTTTTGCTTGAGATACCTTAATTTCTTTTACTCCTCCCTTGGCAGAATCGCGAACAATCATCATTTTTTGCTCAGAAATATTAATATCTAAAATGCTCCAATCGGCTTTATCTACAATATAAGTATCCGGAGTAATTTTTCCGCCAACAATTGCCTCGCCCAATCCCCAACCGGCCTCTAAAACCATTTGGTTTTTATTTTTAGTAACCGGATGAACAGTAAAACAAATTCCTGAAACTTCGGATTTAACCATTTTTTGGATAACTACAGCCACAGAAACCTGGATTCGATGAAGATTCCGTTCAACGCGGTAAAATAAAGCCCGAGGAATAAAAAGAGAGGCCCAGCACTTTTTTACATTTTCCAAAAGAGTTTTTTCGGTAGTGTCTAAATAACTTTCTAATTCACCTGCCCAAGAATCAATCTTTGAATCTTCAGCTGTTGCCGAACTTCTAACAGCCACATACTTGCCCGTCGAAGCTTTAGCGAAGGCGGGTTTTGCCCATAATTTCTTGAATTCTTTTAAAATTTCCTTGCTAATATCTTCGGGCATTTTTTCTTTGAGAATCAACGCCCGAATAATTTCCGAATTTTCTTCAACTGATTCAATGTCTTCAATATTTATTCTGTCCCACATTGCGTCAATCTCTATATTAATATCCGTTTCAGCTAAAAACCTCTCAAAAGCGCTAGCTAAAACCACAAATCCCAACGGAACCGAAAAGCCGGCCTTGGTCATCTCTCCAAGCGAAGCCCCCTTGCCACCGGCACTAAAAACATCCTTTTTTGTTAATTGTTTAAAAGTTTTAATATGCATAACAATATAGATATTAATTATTCTTTTTTCCAATCTTGTTTATTAATTCTACCCACATATGGCTTCTTTTGAAATTTATCCACTAAATCCATAAGTTTTTCCTCGTCGACTTCTAATGGCTTGTCATGAAAATTTATTTTAAGATGTTTTTCTCTGTTTTCATCTAAATATATTTCAAAATTAAATCCTTCTAGAAACTTTACATGCTCACCAAAGACATTGAGAAAAACGTCTATATCATTAAAATCTATTCGCTTTCCTTTATCATCTTTCATAATAGCAACTTTACGCAAAAAATCACCAATAACTATGTCGTGAGTTATGTGTAATAATTCAACCTTTGAGTGAGAATACAATTTATTAGCCATGCGTATATATTTATTAACAAGATACGCGAGACCAGAGGTCCAGTGTTCAAGATCTTCTTGAACTAAGGGCTCAGAAAGCATATACCTAAACAACCCCGCCCCTCCTTCTGATTTTTCAACATCTTTTGCTTTTGAAATAATTTCTTTAAAATGATTCCATTTGGGCGGCGAAAGTTCAAATCTTACCCTGCTTTTAAACACTCTCTGCGGCTTAGATTGTTCCTTAATTCCTTTTAATATACCATCTAATGTTTCGGTCGCTCTGCTAAAAGGACTTGCATAACCTTTGATGCCGTTTTTTATTTCTTTTTCTTCGCCCATCTTTTTTGTTTTTTCTAATCCTAGTTGGCTTAATTTTCCTTCTGAAGTTTTTTCTCCATGCCGAATTATAGAAACAATAATTTCTACGTCCTTACCTTTTTCCTTTGTTGGTTCTTTTTCTGATTTAGATTGTATAATTGATTCTTCTTTTCTCATAACGATAAAAATTATTTTATTATTTTTACGATACCACTTGACGCATCTAAGTCTACCAGTAGACCAGTTTTTAGTTTTTTAGTTGCTACTTTAGTGCCAACAATGCCGGGGATCTTGTACTCTCTGCTTAAAACCGCTCCATGGGAAAGCAATCCGCCTTCATCCGTAATAATACCTTTTGCTTTCTTCAGAATAGCCACATACCTTGGTAAGGTAGTTGGCGCGACTAAAATATGGCCGGGTCTAAATTCTCTTAATTTTTTTAAACTCATAATGACTTGAACAACTCCTTTTACCTTCCCTGGATGCACTGGCGTCCCTTTTAAAATAGTTCCTTTTAATAGTTGTTTATTCAATTTTTTATCTTGATCTTCTAGTTTTTTGAAAAGTGCAATCGCTGGCTTTCCGGTCAATAAAATAGTTTGAGGTAATAAGATTAAAATACCCATCAAATTTCTTTCCATTAGATCGTTTGGCAGCTTACCCATTTTTATAAAATCTATAAATTCTTCGACCACAAGAAGCTTTAACAAATTGGGCGACGAGAACTTTTTTTCTTTGGCTGCCTTTTTACAAATCTTGTCTAAATAAGCTTCGTATTGTCCTATCACCGCTTTTTCATATTTTGTCCTTTGTTTAATTAGTAAAGAAGCAACTTTTTTATTAATATCGATTTTCTCAACATAATCTATGCCACGCTGAATAAAAGTATTATATCCAAAAAAATTCCCAGCATAAATATTAATTTTTTTAACTAAATTCGCCGTTATCTCGTTAGTTTTGTCAATTTTTTTATAAATATTTAAAAGTTTTTTAGCAAAATCAGTATGTAACCTAATAACTTTTTCTCTGAATTTAGCGCGTTGAACAAATTTTTTTCCAATGATCATTTCAAATTCATTTTCTTCCTCGCGACTTCTAAAATGCATAGCTATTCTATTTCCATAAGTACAAATAAAAATATGGATAGAGTTCTTGCCGTACGATTTAGCGTTTATAATATCTAACGAAAAACGCCAGCACGACATCGTAAATATACTATATTCTCTTTCCCAGAATTTACTAGTAGTAGCTATATTTAGTTCTGGTATTCTTGTTAATTTTTTAAACTTTTCCATGTTGTTTTATTTCAATAATGTAAAACCACCTTCCATATATAACTAATATATCATCTTTGCCAAATTATTGCAAAATTCTTCTAAATATGATATAATTAAAAGGTTATGCAAGAACAACCAGAAAAAAACTTAGAATCCAAAGAAAAACCGAGCAGTAAAATTGTGCTGGAAATTTTTAGACACGGCGAGAAAGAATATAGAAAAGATGTACCAAACAAAGAATTACGTCTAACCCCTATAGGAAGATACCAGGCAGCAATAAAAGGTAAAGAAATTGAGCCTCAACCCGATGTAGCTGTGGCTATCGGCAGCCCAAGACGACGAACACAAGAAACGGCAGGTAGAGTTATGTTAGCCAAAAAAGACGAAATAACCCCAGAAATGAGCTTGGAAGAAATAGAAAAATTTATTGAATTAGAATCAAAATATGGTAAAAAAATTATTTCTGATCCAAGGCTTGATTACAGCCTAGAAGGTCCCCTGGGTAAAAAGATGGAAGAAAATTTTAAAATAGGAAGATGTCTCCAGTATATAGCGTATGAAAGTGACAAAGATGCAATAGAATTAAAAGACAAAAAATCAAGCACTTATTCCAGGGCTGCCGGCAATGTTGCAGAAATAATTAAGAAATATACAAAAATCGCCGCCAATTTTGACAAAATAGTTAAGAAAAATCCGGAAAAATATAAAAAATACAACAATCAAATGGAACGATATCTTGGGAGTCATCTAGGTGTTACCGAATTATTCTTGATTAAAATATTGGAAAAAATCAAGGGAACAGAATATAGGAACAAATTTATTGAATCTTTGGATAATGGATTTAGAGAAACAGAAGGATTTAGGGTTGAAATAGATAATACTTCTCAAGGCCCAAAAATAGAAATCAAATATAAAATGAATGATAAGAATGAAAGCATGGAAATATCCCCAAAAATTATAGATGAAATTATTAAAGAAAGAGATGAGTTGGAGAAAAAAATAGAGAAAAGCTAATTTTAAGAAAACTACACAAAAACAAAAAACGATTCCACAAGAATCGTTTTTTTATAATTACAAAAATAATGATTTAAATCATTATTTTTTTTCTAATATCTTAACAATTCCCTTATTCGCATCCACCTCAACTAAATCCCCATCCTTCAAAACCTTCGTTGCGATTTTAGTACCGACGATGCAGGGTTTTTTAAACTCCCTGCCAATAATTGCGGCATGGCTTAACAAGCCGCCCTCATCTGTTATAATTGCCATCGCCCTTTCCATGGCCGGAACATGCATAGGAGAAGTACTAGTCGCAACTAGAATTTTTCCACGCCCAAAATTTCTTATATCATCCACATTCTTAATAACTTTAATAACTCCTTTTACCTTGCCAGCACATGCTGGCTGCCCCTTTATTTCGTTTAGTTTTAAGGAAAGCTTTCTTTTCTGTCTTTTTATAATATTCGCAGTGAATTTATTAAGCGCTTCATCGCTCAATAATTTAATCTTCCCGTTATCATATAGAAAAGCGAAATTATTTATCCGGCGATTTATTGTTTGTAGCAATGACTTACTCATCCTATTGAACTTTAAACTTCCCAATATTTCGTCAACTGTCATAAAAATTAAGTGCTTATATGAGATTTTTAAACGACGGCAAATTTTTATAAGAATTGGCCTAACCAAACACGGAATCCTATGATATAACTCATCCGCCCAAAGCGATGTATAAATATAATCTTTTAATACTTTTATTATCTTTTTGTCTTTTTGATTGAGTTTATACTTTTTAATAAATTCTTCTGTCTTTTTCTTGTTTAAAGATAGTTGATTAATTTGCAAAGTTGTTTCTTCTAATATCTCCTTTTTGTCCTTTTTTGCTAATTGCTTTAATTTTCTGTGAATTTCTTTTTCTGTATATGGCTCGCCAAAATAAGCGAACGTCTTTAAATAGCCATAATTTTTGCAATACTTTTTTACTCTATTTTTTACTCTTTCGTTTAATCCATTGTCTTTAGCATATATGGCCATCATTCCTATTTCTTTTTTGGCCTTATGCATATCCGTCGGCTTGTCTAAGCCGGCAATATAGGGCAAATAGTAGTTTAAAATTTCTACGCTTTTAACTTTTTTAAAAACTATCTTGTTTATTTTTTCTGAATAAGTTTTATTGAGCATTACATAATCATAGGTAAATAAATAAGCTTTGGCGCATAAACTTACATATTTAGAAAAAAGGTTGATTAAATCAATATTGGAAAAATGGCTAAAGTCAGTTTCAGAAATTTTTTTAGCAAGATTCAGTAATTCGTTTTTATACCGACGAAAATTCCCAGACCAAATAAGCAGTTGTTGCAGAGAGGCGGCACCCATCATTTTTTCGTAATTTTTGATATCGTCTTGACCCATCCATCTTCCGCTTAAAAATTGCCCATATCTTCTTATCTCGGTTTTTCCGTCATGAAATTTTTTAAAATTTCCGTAATCTTTCACCAAACAATCAAGCATTAAAACTGGTATGATTTGGGTTGTCTCTTTAAATTTTGTCCAATTGTTCATTTTTTTATCATTTCACCTTATTAATTATTTTCACCACCCCCTTATCCGCATCCACCTCAACTAAATCCCCATCCTTCAAAACCTTCGTTGCGATTTTAGTACCGACAATGCATGGCTTACTAAGTTCACGGGATACAATCGCAGCATGGGAAAGCAATCCTCCTTCATTTGTAACTATTGCTGCCGCCTTTCTTATCGCAGGCATATAATCCGGACTTGTCATTGAAGTAATAAGTATTTCCCCTTGGGCTATGTTTTGTGCCTCTGCCGAAGAAACAGCTATATAAGCTTTCCCAATTACTTTTCCCGTAGAAACCGATTGGCCGGAAAATTCGGAAATATTTGTATTAATATCTCCTACATTAGAATTAACCCACCCTGTGAATTGTTTGGCTTCAACGTCATATAGCCAATTTATTCTTCCTTTATTCATAATTGCGGCGGTAGCTGAAGCGCGTTTTTTAATATCTATATCAGAGATTTTTGTTTTATTGCGCAGTAAATCCATAATTTCATCAGAAGTTAAGTGAATCCATAAATCATAAGAAACTCCTATGGTTCTTGCTATAGATTTATAAAAATTATGCAATTTTGAAGTACTAAATACGGATCGCTCTACACTCACCGTAAGAATCCAACTCAATTCACGAGCATCCTCTATTGTCGTTAGGAGACCTGGATTTTTCTCAAATATTTCCAATAGTTTTTTTAAAATTTTTCTGAATCTAATTTTATTTTTCTCTTGCAGTCTATATTCTTCCAATAATTTCCCACTTACTGCTTCTTTTATTCTTATTACTAGTTCTTCATAGGACAACTGTTCTATAGGCAAAAGAATAAATGTTTTCATCCAGGAGTAATTTTCGAGATATCTTTTAGATTTTTCTTGAAACTCTTTATTCTTCTCAAGCGATGAAGGATCTCTCTTTGCGACTGAAACGAGATCAAAGAAATCTTTTTGTTCATTTTGAAAGACAGTTTCTTTTGTCGGGGAAAATAATATTCCTAAAGCAGTATCGATATTTACTACTTTTTCAATTTTAGACTTGTAACGATTTATTCTTGCTTTGACCCTGTTGGAAATAACATTTTCTTCCGCAAGATACCAGGGGATGTAAAACCAAGGAATCATTCTCAGATATTTTTCTTCGAGATTCTCCCACATTTTCGCTAATTCTATTTTAGATTTTTTTTCGGAAATTCTAAGATTTATTTCGTCCGCTGTTTTATCAAATTCTTCTATAGAATCCAACGTCCGCCTAAATATGTATTGCAAATATTCTCTATTTGCAATTGCTTCAGTCAATTCTTTAAGTATATGTTTTTTATCCTTTGATTTTATATATCCTTTATATTCAGAGGTGAAAAAATAATCAGGGCTTTTGACGGGAAGCTTCAGTTCCTCGGGCATATAGTCCCGAATAGCTTTAAGCCATAAATCCATCATAAGAGCTGGATGAAATTCACGTTGCTGGAATTCAAATTCCCATTCGTTTAGGTTAATATCGAGTTTTGTATCATTTTCCATAATTTTTATTTTTTTTCTAATATCCTCACCACCCCCTTCTCCGCATCTACTTCTACTTCGTCTCCATCTCTTAAAACCTTCGTCGCAATCTTGGTGCCTATGATACAGGGGATGTTTAATTCCCGGGAAATAATGGCAGCATGGCAAGTGATGCCACCCTCGTCGGTGACAATGGCACCAGCTTTTTTCATAGCTGACAGCAAATTTGGATTAGTGGCAGGCGAAACTAAAATATCTCCTTTATTCATTTTCGCCATATCATCAGCGTTAAAAATAAGCTTTGCCGCACCCTTTACTTTACCCACGCAAGCCGGGGTTCCTCTGAATTCCTTGATTTTTTCTTCAACTTTTTCTTCGATAATTCTTTTAGAATATTCTTTTGCTTCTCTGCCAGTAAAAATTTTTATTTTTTCATCATCAAATATCCAAGCGCTGTGCTTCATTCGTTTATTAATTAAACTAACATTTATTTTATTGCCCGCAAGACTCTTTTTAACTTCTTCGGTGGTGATATACCGCACTTGGTCTGGAGTAAGTTCAAGTCTTTTGCCAATTTCCCTAATTAATAAATCAGAAAGCCGACTAGCTTGAAAAATAATATCTTTTCTTAGGGCCTTAAGAAACATAAAGGTTTTAGCAATATTGATCCAGTAAAGTTCTTTATTAGATAGGCCTAATTCATTAGAAATTTTGTTTTGATTTAAAGCTAATTTCTTTTTCTTATTTCTAAGTTCTTTTAGTTTTTCCTCGCCTTTAATTTCTTGCTTCATTTCGCTAATTAAAAGTTCGGCAAAATATTGTTTTTCTAATATTTTTGGTCCACTATAGTGGAATTCAAGCCAGTCGTATTCTTTTTTAAGTTTTGCCGCTGCTTTATCTACTGATTTTTTGCCCCTTTGAATTTGTGAAAGCAATTTATAAAAATCCTCTTCCTGCTTTTGGATGGGGCTTTTTTCTACTGGCGTGGTTAAAATTCCAAAAACTTTTGGAACACTCAATTTATAATCATTTTCCTCAATTCGTTTTTCAAGAAAACCTATTATTTTCTCTGTTAACATATTGTGGCTAAAATCAACCAAATTAACCACCGTACCCCAAATATTCATATCTACAAAAAAATTGAATAACTTTGAATAAATATCTATTAGTTTTTTATCGGAATATTTTGACAAATTCTGTTTAAATAACCATAAGGCATAATCTCTGGTTTTTTTAACTGTATTTCTGCTTTCTTGATTTATTTTTTCAAAAAACCTTGGGGTTTTTTCTAGTTTATTAAGAATAATTTTGGCATGTTTAACATATTCTTTTTCAACAAGACAGAATTTCATTTTATGTTTTTCAGGCCCTTCTTCTATGCTGTCGAAGAAAGTAGGGTATATTTTTTTTACGCCAAGTATTTTTCGTAATTTGCGAGTTGTAGTGCCCAACATAAAAGATGCAGGGTGAGGATAAAGAGCGGCATAATCTACTGCAAATAATTTCCAAAAGATTTTGTTTTTCTGTTTCATGAATTTTATTTCTTCTTTAAAATTTTAATTATCCCCTCATCAGCATCCACCTCAACTTCATCCCCGTCTTTTATAATATTTGTAGCATTTTTTACTCCAATAATGCATGGTTTTTTTAATTCCCGAGATACAATCGCAGCATGACAGGTAATTCCACCTATTTCTGTAACAATGGCTTTTGCCTTTCTGATAATCGGCATATATTCTGGCATAGTGTTGTTGGCAATTAGAATATCGCCTTCTTTAAATTTTTTGAAATCATCATAACTTAAAATAATCTTTGCCCGTCCTTTGGTAATGCCCCTTTGCGCCGAAATTCCTTTTAATTTGCTGACTTTCTGACTTTTCGGCTTAGCAAAATATTTATTTTCAATTTGTTTTGCCTTTTTGCCGTAATAAAGAAAAAGCTTATGGTTAAAAGTACCAGATGCATAATATTTTTGCCTCTGATTGATTTCTTTCCAGCTTAATTTCTTACCTTTCATCAATCGCTCCAACTCTCTGTTATTCAGAGTCTTTATTTGATCCTGGGTTATCTTTAAATGACGCGCTAATTCTTTTAGCAAAACGTCAAAATAATAATAAATGATTTCAGAGATACTGCCTCGAAAATAATCTTTGCACCAAGCAGCTTCGCGCAAGATCAAAATCGCTTTTTTCAAACGAGTATTTCTAATTTCGTTATACATTTTGTCGCGCATCCTTATTCTTTTTTTAGAATCTTTTTTTTGCTCTTCTATAATTTTTTTAAAATACTGCCAATTTCGTTTTTCTTTTAAATATTTACTAATTTGTTTTCTATAATTGTTTTCCTCGCGCGGCGGTTCTTTATAATAACTTACTCCGATATAAGCAAATTTCTTAAGATGATTTTCTAAAAGGCAGTGAAGATTGACAGTTTTTCGGTTTTTAAAATACCTAAGGCAAAGTTTTAAAAATTCGATTTCTTCTTCTTTTAAATAATTTTTCTTGTCCGGCTGAGTTAATAAATTAATATTTTCTATATTATAGTCTTGTTTTAACATTTCGTTTCTTAAAAACTGATAACCACTTATATCAAGATGCCAGATAACTTGATTAAGATAAAATAATCGCCGCATTAAATCAAAAAATTCATTATAAATTTTTAGTAATTCATTATCTTTTAGCTTTCTTAAATATTTTGAGCTAAATCTTTTACTATATTTCTTAAAAAGGGTTTGCTTTTTCCTTTCTATTTCCTCGCCCAAATTAAAGAAAAGACGGGGTTTGGCAATGTAAAATTTTATAAATCGATATGGATATCTTTCATCGTAAAAACAACCAAATTTTCCGTAATTCTTTTTCATAACACAAAGCGCATCTTCTAATCTGGCATACTTTTTTTTATAAATAGGATTAAAATAACTCATCCACGCAAGATAAACAAGATAAAAATAAAATTTTCTGATACCGGCATAATATAGCTTCATTTTTATTTTTGTATTTATTTATTTTTTCTTCGGCTTTAGAATAAAATCATACTTTAACTTCATTATAGGATGGAATAAATCTTGATAAATATCTAAGATGTTAAAATATTTGCTAATCATTTTTTTCAACTTTTTCAAAGATTCAATATCAACCTCAATATAATATAAATTTGGCGGCAACAACCCGGGCATCCAATATAAATTTTTAACTTCTTTATTAGAAAGCCCTTCTTTTTTGGCGGCCTCGATCAATTTCTCCATTAAAACGTGAAACTTTACGCCCTGAATGCGTTTATCGTAAACTCCCCGCTCGTTGGCTGTTCTGTAAAGCATCCAGATACGATTGCGAAAATTTTTGAAATATTTAGGATTTTCTTTATATTTCTTAATTAACCCCTTAAAATTCAAAGGATTCTTAAAGGCAAAATCTAAACAGGCTCTGCCCATCAACACGCAGCCACCTGGCTTTACTACCCGCCAAATATTTTTATAAAAAATATCGTGTTTTCCTAAAAAAATATTTTCAAAATTACCATCGCCAATTACTATGTCAAAATAATTTGATGGTAGGGGCATTTTTAACCAACCAGCTTTAACTAATTTTTCTTTTTTGTTCTTTCTTTTCGCCGCTCTATCCATTGCTCTTTTTACTTGTAAATTCAAATCAATCAAAGTTACATCTAAATTTTTATACTTAGCCAGCATATCTCTAATTTCCGGAGTGGCACCCAAAACTAATGCCCTTGGATTTTCTCGTTTAGCGATTTCTTTAACTTTCTTTTCCCAAAATTTAATTTCTCCCTTGGACACTCGCCAGGGGGCTTCAGCGTTTTTCCAGAAATTGTACCAAAATTCCTCTGATTTCAACCAAACTGAATTGTAATTTTTTTTCTTAACCATCTTTGTTTTTCATTAAATATATTTGATATCTTTTAAAAACTGGATGGGCTTTATTGTGCTTTACCTTAATTATTCTAAAATATTTCTTAAATAATTTATCTACTATTTTTTTAGGGGGAAGATAGAATTTAAACCCTTTAGTGCTAAGGGGGTTCCCTAAAATTTTCAGCTCTTTTTTACTTATTTTACCTACCCTATAAAACTTTGCAAGGATGTTATCGTATTTTTCCCAATCAGACTTAAAGATTTTTCGATTATAAATCCGAGGGTCGGATGTATAAACCTGATACTGATACAAAACTTTATTTTTATAATCTCGAAATAATTCTGGATTTTGACGATATTTTTTAATTAAGCCTTCAAAACTTAATTTTTCAGGCAATGCAATGTTCATATTGTGAATATGATAACCATCGGGCTTTAAAACTCTAATGATTTCTTTTGAAAGTTTATCCCACTTTTTGAAATCAATGTTGCTATATGAATGATCGCCGAGCGCTATGTCAAAACTATTTTCCTTAAATGGCATCTTAATCCAATTTCCAATAACTATTTTTTCACTTCTTTTCTTTCTTCTCACCAAAGAACCCATAGCTTTAATCATATCGAAATTAACATCTAAAAGCGTAGCTTCAAAATTATATTTAGCTAAAATATCCCTAATGCCCGGAGTAGCACCCAGGACAAGAGCTGTCTTTTTGCCTTCTTTGACCAATTTCTTGATATAATCCTCATAAATCCTAAGCTCTCCCACAGAAGGTCTGTGGGGAACTTTTATAATATTTTTATAAAATTTAGCTGCTTTTTTCCAAGCCGAATACGTTAGAGTCTTTTTCATTTTTTTCTAAATAGATAAATGGGGTGCGATAAAGAAAATTTATCCTTAAATCTTTTTTTAGAAATAATCCTAAAATATTTAGAAGCAATTTTTTCTTCCTCAACATCAATTGACACTCGCCAAATTTTTTCAGGAAAAGAAGGATAAATTTTACTCAAAGCAATAAATATTTTTTTCCTTCGAGAAAGGGGGATTGATAAATCTTTAATATACTTAAAATATAATTCTTTGTATTTGGCAGTCGTTACTGTTTTAATATTTTTATTATAACTTAACAATTCTAGAACTATCTTTAGAGCAGCTAATTCTTCTTTGGTCGGTTCTTTTCTTCTAATTACTGATTTAATAATTTTATTAAAGATAGTAATACCTTCTTTTTGCAGGATCTTATAATTTCTATAAGATTTCGGTATAACAAATATTCGAGAAAGAAATATGCCCTTCGGTTTGAGTAATTCACTTAAGTGTTTCCAACAAAGTTTTGCCTCGCTTATTGAGAGATTGGTAGTTATTGCATCTCCTAAAATAACATCAAAATAATTATGTTTTAGAGGCACTGTTATCCAAGAAGCTTTTATCCAAATCTCGTTCTTATTCTCTTTTCTCATTAATTCAGTCATCGCTATAATCATATTTATACTTAAATCGCAAACCACAACCTCAGAACCATATTTAGCTGCCAAATCTCGCATTTCGGGAGTTGCCCCTAAAACTAATATTTTTAAATTCTTTCGCCTTCTTTTCTCTTTATTTAAAAATCCTTCATAAATTTTCAAATCCCCTTTTGAGGGTCTGACTGGATGTCTAATATCGCGCCATTTTTTTGCCAACTCCCACCAATATTTTTTACCGACAAATGAATCATGCATATTATTTTTTCTTTAGAATATAAATTGGAATATTTTTAGAAAAAGGGTCTTTGCCATAACGCAACAGAACGCCAGAAAAGTATTTTTTGAATAAGGAATCAATTCGAGTTTTCAGGGGGAGCGTTAGCTTCAGGGCACGGCTGACCTGAACGTCAATTATGCCACGATATTCTTCCTTTGTTATTTTTTGGGATTTATATAAATTATTCAACTTTCTGCCCAATATCTCAAAATCAGCATAGTTACGCCTAATATCACAAATAGCCAATACCAAATCATTTCCAATCTCATAGTAAATATGACCCCTACTCCTCTTTCGTCGATAACCTTTGAAAATATCTAAAATATTTTTGCATCGATCTTTGGGATAACGAACGCTAACCGCATGAATTAGTTTCCCTTTAGGCCTCAAACTACGATAGATAATTCTTATCAATCTATCCCAGTTTGAAAATGGCAACATATTAAAAGAAAGATGACCTATAACAAGATCAAATTTGTTTTTTTCTTTAAGCTTCAGCCAGTTACCTTGAATAAATCTTTCTCTGCCTTGATATTTCATTAGTTTTTTGAGTGCACTAAAATTTTTGGGATTTAAATCGGCTGAGACTGGCCTTCGTTGATACTTTAAAACTAAATCGCGTAACTCTGGTGTGCACCCTAAAATTAGAATTTCACCCTGTTTGGGTGCTTTTTCAATATAGTCTTCAAAAAT
>CAZYRO010000008.1:0-11660 GCA_964649435.1 uncultured Candidatus Saccharibacteria bacterium
CAATTTCTAATTTCAAATTTCCAATTTTTAATTTTTGGAACTTGCCAAGCCAGAAATAGCAAGGCAATTAAGGCTAGGATATTAAGAGATAAAGGAGTTTTAATAATATAAACAATTGGAAAATAACGTTTCCAGCTGACAGCCGAGACTTCTCCAAGGAAAAAAGTTGTATTTCCGCCGGCAGTTCTTTGAAATACCATTGATAATCCAAGAAAGTAATGAGCATAAGACCTTAAAATTGGCTTGTCGGCCATCCAAGTAATTAAATTTGCCAAAGGACGAACGCTACAAGAAGTTAAGATAAATTCCGTATCTCTAACTTGTCTTTCTGCTGGATAATTCAGAACATGGTATTGATAGAGAGGAAAGATAACAAGATAACCAATGGCAAGAAGTAAAATAAAAAATAAAATATATTTTAGAAACTTTTTCCGGAAAATAATCATCCAGATTAATAACAACAGTCCGAAATAGGGAACTAAAAGAAAAAGAGAGAATTTAGCAAGTTGGGCAAGCCCAAAAGCAATGCCGGCAAAAATCAAATTTTTCTTAGTTGAGTTTTTCAGCCATTTAACAAAATAATAAGTAGCAATAAAGAAAGCAGCAGCAGCTCCAACGTCGGTGGTCACATAACGGCCATGGGCAATAAAAGTAGGGGAAAAAGAAAATAAGAAAAGCGCCAAGAGAGCGAATTTATTCCCCAAAAGTTCTTTTGCCCAATGGAATATATAAAATCCTAAAATGAGCAAAATCAGAATCATCGGAATTCGCGACCAAAAAATCATTTTTTCCGTATTATTTCCCGAATCGAAAATAAATTTCCAGCCCACCCTCCATTGTCCATTAATATCATCTTTCCAGGCATCGAATTCTTTATCAAATTTTAAGTTCATAAACAAAAGCGGAATAGCGGCTAAATCTTTTAACAAGGGTGGATGTTCGGGATTTAAACGATAATCCTTCTCGTGCATATAGCTATAACCGGCCGGTATGTGAGCTAATTCATCCATTGTCAAAGAATCATTTTTTATGCTCAAAATAGATATTGTTACCATAAATAACAGCAATATAATGGCCATTAAATTGTATATTTTTTTTGTTATTTTCATTTTATTTCAAATACCCAAAAACTTTCTTGAAATTTAACTTTTCCTTGGGGGAATTTTTCTTTTAATTTTCTAAATATCTCTATGTCATATTGCAATGGAATCACCATCATTTTTTCGTAAAATCCAATTTTATCAATTTCCTCCGGTAGCAGATATTTTGTTTCTTGTTTTATATCTGTCCCGCGACTGCCGAGACTCTTTATTTTTTCAATAAACATTACTGTCTGGGCTGGCATAGGTATATTCTTAACTAAAACTCCTGGTTGATTAACGATTACGTAGCGGGTTATTTCTGGAGATAGATTATTTAAATATCCTCCAATTTCTACATAATTTTTAGCAAAAGCATTTTCAACGTCGGGTTGTCTTGCCCAATCAATAAAATATTTATCATATTGAGCAAAACCAACTCCAAATAAAATTACTATCAAAAGACAATAAACTAAAGAAAGATTTAATTTTTTCAAAACAAATAATTGCTTTAATTTTTTAAACAGCCAAATAAATCCCAGCGCGGCAAAAATATAACAAACAGGGATTGCTCCAATACAGCGCAAGGCATGTGGAATAGCTTCATAAGTTAGGATTGCCGGAAGAAGCATAACAAAAAACCAAAAAATAAGTAATAAATGAGCAAAGAATAAATGAGAAAAAGATTTTTTCTTTATCAATCCGATTAAATTTTTTATGGAAATAATAAATCCAATAAGAAATAAAATTCCAATAGGCCAAAAAAGTTGCGAGGAACCGGCAAAATTATGCCGCCAGTTTTGGTCTCCGGCAATATTAAACATCCCTAAAGTCTTAATAATGCTTAAAGCCATTGATTTTAAAGGGCTTTCTTGGGAAAAAACAGAAACCCCGCCTGCTCGGCCAATAAAATCTTGAGGATTTTGAAGAAAGTATATGCCTATTGGCAAGGCTACTGCTATAATCATTAATGGCCAGACACCATATTGCCAAAAATGACTTCTGGCTCCTTTCCAGAATTTAATTAAAATCATTATAATTGGGATAATTAGAATAATCACTGCCACTCTAAATGCAATATAAGTATGAAAACCAAGGCCAAAAAAGAATCCAGAGAGCGCCAAAGAGGTTATTGCGTTAGATTTGTGAATTTGCCTTAGATTTAAAGCCTTAAACAAAAAATAAAAAGACCAAATCAGGCAGAACGGAACCATAATTCCTCGGAAGCCAATTCTAGAGAAATTTACATGCCAAAAACTTATTGCCAAAAAATACGAGCTTAATAAAGCAAGATATCTGGAATTAAACAACTCCTTAGTTAGAAAATATAAGCCCAAAACCGTTAAAATTCCAATTAGAGCGCCAATTAATTTTAAAGACCAAATATGAACCCCGAAAATTTTAAAAGAAAGAGCAATTAAATTAATAAAAAAACCCTCTCGACCATTATTTTCAGGATAAAATAACTTATATTGGTCGTTTTCAAGGGCAAAAATAGCGTCATTGCCATTAATTGCTTCGTCGGGATAAAGTCCGGGAGGAATAGAATTTAACTGCCAAAGCCGAAAAAAACTAGCAATGGCTAAAATTAAAATAAAAAATATAAATACTTTTTTCTTGGTCATCAATTGTTATTATACTATAAAAAGAGCGCAATTCCCAGATGTTCAGATTGGGAAAATTAGTTTTCTTAAAATTTGTTGATATTTTAAAAATATGGTAATATATTGTTAGTATTATGATAATCCAACCAAGTAAAAAAAATAAAGAAATTCCTAAAATTCATAAAGAAATTTCTGAATTAGAGCAAAAATTGATTGAAAGGAGAAAAAAATTAATAGAAAAAACAGAAGCAGATAAGCGCGATAAAGAGTTGATTAGAGAAATTATCAAGGAAAGAGTAGAAATACCGAAGCCAACCAAAGTAAAACCTGTCGTTCCCTTGGCTGCCAAAAAAGTTGTTATTAGAAAAGCGAAAGAACTAAAGGGTGAGAAAAAAGAAAGGCAAATTAAACTGCTTACTGACTTAGCTTTTGAAAAAGGAGTTATTCATGCCACAGAAGTAGCAGAAAAATTAGACGATCCATATATTTTAGATGAATTTCACGATACTTTAGTAGATGAATTATATGATTATTTGGTAAAGCAAAAGAAACTAAAGGCAGTATAATTCATAGATTTGCATTATATCATGGATTTTAATCAAATTATTTTATTTATAATTTTTGCTCTTATCGCAGCAACGGCTGCTTTATTTGGAATTATTATTTTACAAAATAAACTTTCAAAAGGACGAATCATTCGCGCCTTGAACATGAAATTATTTTTAGTTAGTCTGCCCAAAGAATCGCCGAAAACTAACGAACAGCAGCCTCAAAAGTCAGAAAAAGAAATGATAGCCGTGGCCGAACAGTTTTTGTCAAATTTAGCTCAGATAAAACCTAAAAGTTGGTGGGGAAAAATTTACTACGGTCCTCCTCATATAGTTTTTGAAATAGCCGTTCCTCATATTGGCGAGGAAATTTATTTTTATGTGGCAGCGCCAAAAGGATTTGAAACTTTTATTGAAAAACAAATTCATGGTTTTTATCCCAGCGCTTCGGTGGAACCAATTGAAGATTATAATATTTTTTCTTCTAAGGCAGAAACTTCCGGAGCATTTTTAAGTTTATCAAAAAAATATATTCTACCTTTTAGAACTTATCAAAATTTGGAAGCAGATCCTTCGGGAAGCATTACCAATGCTTTAAGCAAGATAGTAGGCGATACCGAGGGAGGCGTCTTGCAAATTGTTTTACGTCCGGCTAAACAAGGGTGGAACCAATTAGCCATTAATACGGCAAAATCAATGGCCGAGGGAAAAGGATTCGGAGCCGCTATTGGCAGTCAATCAAGGATTTCACAGACAAAAGAATTTTTTGAAACATCAAAAAAGCCAGGCGAAACTTCTGAAAAGTCAAAAGCTCTTTCATCTATTGACGAAGAAACTATAAAAGCTTTAAAAGAAAAAGCAAGCAAGCCGGGCTTTGAAGCTAATGTTAGATTTTTAACATCTGCTGAAACCAAAGAACGAAGCGAGCAATTGCTTTCCCACATTAAAGGCAGTTTTGACCAGCTTAGTTCGCCTACTCTAAATTCTTTAAAATCTAATGATGTAAGAAAAAAAAGATTAAAAAAACTTATTTATCATTTTTCTTTTCGGCTTTTTAACGAAAAAGAAAAAATGATTTTAAACAGCGAAGAAATAGCCAGTATTTTTCATTTTCCATTACCAACTTTAGAGACCCCCAGAATAAAATGGTTGAAAGCCAAACCTGCTTCGGCGCCGGCTAATTTGCCAAAAGAAGGATTAATTTTAGGAAAAAATATCTATCGCGGCGAAGAACGAGTTATCAGAATAAAAGAAAATGATCGTCGGCGCCATCTCTATATAATTGGTCAAACCGGCACTGGAAAAACAACTCTTTTATTGAATATGATAAAACAGGACATAGAGAACGGCAAAGGAATAGCATTTCTTGATCCCCATGGTGATTCAGTTGAAGAAATTTTAACTTACATTCCGAAAGAGCGGGTTGAAGATGTAATTTATTTTAATCCGCCGGACATGGAAAGGCCGCTGGGCCTGAATATGCTTGAATTTGATACTAAATATCCCGAACAAAAAAGTTTTATGGTCAATGAAATGATTAGTATTTTTGACAAGCTTTATGATTTAAAAACAACTGGCGGCCCGATATTTGAACAATACGCCCGCAATGCCATGCTTCTGGTTATGGATGATCCCGATTCCGGTTCAACTCTTCTTGAGGTTCCCAATGTTTTAGCCGACGCAGAATTTCGGAAATATAAACTTGAGCGATGCAAGGATTTTACCGTTAAACATTTTTGGGAAAAAGAAGCCGAGAAAGCAGGCGGTGAAGCCGCTTTGGCAAATATGGTTCCTTATATTACGAGTAAAATGAATATGTTTTTAACAAACGAGATAATGAAGCCAATTATTTGCCAACAAAAAAGTTCCTTTGATTTTCGCAAAATAATGGATGAGAAAAAAATACTTTTAGTTAATTTAACTAAAGGAAAGCTCGGCGGACCTAATAGCTCTTTACTGGGTTTAATTATTACGGGTAAAATTTTAATGGCTGCTCTTTCTCGAGTAGACATTCCTGAAGAAAAAAGAGCAGATTTTTATCTTTATATGGATGAATTTCAGAATTTTACCACGGAAAGCATTGCTACTATTTTAGCCGAAGCCCGGAAATATAAGCTTTGCCTGACCATTGCCCATCAATTTATTGGACAATTAGATGAAAAAATTAAAAATGCGGTTTTTGGCAACGTGGGTTCAATGGCGTGTTTTAGAATAGGGGCTGAAGATGCCGAATTTGTAGTTAAACAATACGAGCCGGTTTTTTCTCAAAGAGACTTAATTAATATTGATAATTATAATGCTTATTTAAAGCTTTTAATTGATGGTCAAACTACCACGCCATTTAATATCTCGACCTCTCCGCACAAGAAAGGGGATCCTATGATTTCTCAAGCAGTCAAAGAATTTTCTAGATTTAAATATGGCCGGGAGAGAGCAATAGTTGAAAAAGAAATTTTAGAACGTTTTAAGGTAGTTGAAGGAGAATCTCAAGAACCTTTTTTCCCAAGCGAACCCGCCCGATAAATCCTATTTGACTATTTTTTATAAATATGATATAATTAAATAGTATAATTATTTAAATTATGTTTATGAAAGAACAACCAGAAATAAAACAAACAAAAGAAGAAATTCCTAAACATATTAGGGAAATAGAAGACCATCCCTGGCCAAAGCCGGAGGAAACTTTGAAAATGTGGATTGAAAGAATCGGCGGACCCAACGTTGAAATAGTAGATAATTTAAAGGAATATTCTATGCCTAAAGAGAAAGTGGGCAGGCCTCTAATAATAGATTCAAATGCGGATTTTAGATTAAACAGCAAAAATTTTGGCAAATATTTTATAGAAGAATTGGACAAAGATAATCCTAAGAACGAATTTATTGAAAAAGTTAAAACCAAAGATGAGTATCGGGTTAAAAAAGAATTACTTGGCAGACCCGCCAAGTATATCGATACCATTATAGATGAACTTAAAGACGAAGAAAGAAAAATAGTAATTGATAAAAGAGCTTTTGATAGTGTTGTCGATTGGATTAATGGGGAAGAAAAACCAGAAGAGGAAAAAACAGTTGAAGAGAAAAAACCAGAGACAGAGAAGAAGCCAGAACCAAAAAAAGAACCGGAAAAACCCGCCGTAAGTCCAAAGGACAAGCAGGCGGGCCCGCCTAAATCTGAAAGTTTTGGCGAGGAGCCAAAGGTCGAAAAAAAAGCTTTGACTTTAGACGAAAGAATCAAACAAAAAGAAAAGGAGTTGGAACAAGTGGAAATGAACTACAATATTTATTATAGTCCGGTAGTTCAAGACCTTCTTGGCTTGTATTACAAAAAGAGATTCAAAGATTTAAAGAAAGATTTGAAAAAAGATTTAAAGGAACAAAAGAAAGCGGTTCCGGAAACATTGCCAGAGGAAATTCCGGAAAAATTAACAATAGAGGCGCAGTTTAAAGTAGCAGAAAAAGAATTAAGGAGCGTTTCCGCCAAACTCGGAATTGCAAGAAGAAGAATGAGAATTGGGGGAGTTTTGGGCAGGGCGGATTTAGAAAAAAACATAGAACTTCTTGAAAAAAAAGGAAACAAATTAAAAGAAATAAAAAGAGAAATTAAAGAACGTTTCGCAATAGAGAAACGATTAAAAGAAATTCCTAAAGATATTAAAAAATCGGGCGTTTGGGAGCAGTCAAAGCTTGAAGAAGAAGAGAGAAAACTTAAAAAACGCCTTAAGAAATTAAATAAAAAATTTAAATGAAGAAAGAGCAATTGCCAAAAATTGAACAAAAAGAAGAAGAATTAACCCTCAAGGAAATAAAAGGGTATTTAGAGCAGAGAAAAGACTTTTATCTCAAAAATGAAATTGGAGATATATCGCCATTATTAAAGGAATTAGAAGAACAGAAATGCGAGAATGTTTTGGAATTTTTTGAACGAATAATAGGTCAGCCAATAGAGTCAATTAGAAGAGGGCATTTTCAACTAGACCTTATTTCTGAAAAGATTTATCATGAAGGAAAATTTGGCAAGCAAGATGAAGATAACAAAAAAGAATCTTATAAAGAGAAGAAAAGATATTTAAGAACAATTGTCGAGAAGTTAACAATGGAATTTTATAAAGATAGAAAGAATTTTGATTATCTTACAGGCAAAGAACAGGAGGAAATTCTTGGTCACATGGCTAATTCTATAGATTACGGAGGCGAAAAGTTTGTTGAAACAGAAGAGAAGTTTAAAAAAGGGAACTATAGTGATCTTTTTGATTATATAGATTTCAAAGTTGCCAAAACCTCGCGTGATATAAAGCGCTTAAAAGCGCAAGGAAATGAGAAAGGAGCTGAACGTGAATCCGAATTTTTAGAAAAATTAAGACGAGCTAGATTATTTTTTCCAAAAAAAATAGAAGCAGCAAAGAAAACGAAATAATATATGTTAAGTCAGGTTATTCACGGGTTTCAACTTATTGGCCAATCTTTAGTAAAAGATTTAAGCATATGGTGGTTTCTAGCGCCGGTTTTTATTTTATGGGTTGTTATGGAGATTTATTTTGGCCAATACAAAAAAGAAAAATTAGGTTGGAATAGCATTTTGACTAATGGCATTTCTTTTTCTTGGATTAATATTGCGTCTTTTAGGGTTTTATTTTTAGAAAATTCCGCGGCCGTAGATTTTGCCTTAAGAATTCTAATTTTGACCCTTTTCTTTTTATACGGAATTTTTATTATTTATATTGCTTTTATCCATAAACTTCCCCAAAAAACTGGTTCTTGGCTTGCCGGACCAACTACAATTTATTTTCTTTCTACGGTTTCAATTCTTTGGGGCCAGGGAGTTTTAGAAGTTAATGGATGGATTTTAATAGATTTTATTATTCTTTATTTTGTAATTAGTTTAATTTTTTGGGCGATTAAGAAAAAGCTCGGCATTCTTGGAGAAGTTGAAGCTATTTCTAATGGTAAAGAGCCCCTTCAATAATATGAAAAAATCCGACATAATTGCAGCTTTAGTGTTAGGTGAGATTGCTGCCTGGTTAATTATATCCGTAATAAAAAGTCTGGTAGGGCCAGAGCTATACAACAGAATTCAATGGTTTATTGTTGTGGGCCTGCCTATAGTTTTTCCTCTTTTGTGTTTGATTTTTCTTTATATTTCGTTTTGGATTGGCAAAAAGATTGCTGTTATACGACAAGCTGCAAAGTTTGTTTTGGTTGGCGGACTCAACACTTTGGTTGATTGGGGCGTATTAGGGTTTTTAATTTTTATTTTTCGCGATTATTTTAGCACTGGATCCAGAGATGTTTTATTGACTATTTTTTCTTTAACCATTATTTATTATTCTTTATTTAAAGCTATTTCTTTCATTTTAGCTACCGTGAATAGTTATGCCTGGAATAAATTTTGGACATTTAAAAGAAAAACAACTGAAAAATTAAGCAAAGAATTTCTTCAATTTACTATTGTTACAGTCATTGGTTTTTTAATCAACGTTGGGATTGCTTCTTGTATTTTTAAATTTATAACTCCTTTTGGCGGTTTGAATATTGACCAATGGGCGATTATAGCCGCGGCAATGGCTACGGCCATTTCAATGGTATGGAATTTCTTGGGATACAAGTTTATTGTTTTTGAAAGGAAAGTAAGCGCATAAGTATAATTTTGATTAGAATAATTAGGTTAATTAGAGTAATTAGAAATTTAAGACATTTATGTCATTAGTTTTATATCGCAAATATCGTCCCAAAACTTTTTCAGAAGTTATTGGACAAACTCATGTAATCCAAACTATAGCCGGCGCTATCAACTCCGGCAGAATTTCGCATGCTTATTTATTTGCTGGCCCCCGCGGCACAGGAAAAACTACGGTTGCCAGATTACTGGCAAAAGCTATAAACTGTGAAACTAAAGGCAGTTATGAGCCTTGTAATAAATGTTTTTCTTGCTTAGAGTTTGCCGAAGGAAGAGCTCTGGATTTAATTGAAATAGATGCCGCTTCTAACAGGGGCATTGATGAAATAAGAGAGCTCCGGGACAATATAAGATTTACCCCGGCAAGAGCTAAATATAAGGTTTACATCATTGATGAGGTTCATATGCTTACCAAGGAAGCTTTTAATGCTTTGTTAAAGACATTGGAAGAACCGCCGGCTCATGCCATTTTTATTTTAGCTACTACCGAAATTCACAAAGTTTTGCCGACTATTCTTTCCAGGACCCAAAGATTTGATTTTAAAAAACTTTCTTTGACTGAAATTATAAAGCGTCTTAGTTTAATTTCTAAAAAAGAAAAGGTCAAAGCCGAAAAAGGCGCTTTAGAGCTTATTGCTATAAATGCCGATGGCTCAATGAGAGATGCCGAAAGCATGCTTGGACAGGTTATTACTTACGCCAGCCAGGATGGAAAAATTACTCTTGAAGAAGTTCAACAGGTTTTAGGAATAGTGGACATTAATTTAGTAATGAAATTTATTGACGTTTTAATCGGGAAAAAGTCTGCCGATGCCCTGGCTTTTGTTAATAAACTTTTAAGCGAAGGCCACGACTTGGTTCAATTTACGAATTCTTTAATAAATTATTTCCGCAAACTTTTATTTGTAAAAATAGACAAAAATCTATCACCTTTAATTGGAGAAGAATTAACTAAAGAGCAATTAGCCGTTGTTTTAAAACAGGCAGAAAAAATATCATTGGAGAATTTGTCAAAAATAATTCAACTTTTCATTGACGCTAATCGGGAAATAAAATATTCCTCTTTACCCCAGATTCCTTTGGAGCTGGCAGTTATAGAAGCAGCGAAATTAATGAGCAGCGAACAATGAATAATCGTTCCGGGGTCGTCTAATGGTAGGACCGTGGCCTTTGAAGCCATTAATTTACGTTCGAATCGTAGCCCCGGAGTTTTTTAGAATAGCTCCGTCCTGTTATGTGACAGGACGCCCTATCGAATGATAGGGTGAATCCCTTGTCCGGCAGCGCGTATTTAGTTTTAAAAAATTGCCTTTTAGGCAATTTTTTGTTAGATTAAAAACATATGAAAGAAGGTGAAAAATTACTGCATAAAAAGTATTCTGACCTACATACTTCTGAACCAGTGGAACATGAACAAAAGAGAAGAAAAAGAGCAGGTCGGGAAACATTACAAAAACCAGCAGATAAAATTGCTAATTTTCTTGAAGTTATTAAAAGAACTCATGGTCATCATAATGATCCAGCAGTTATCGAAAGAATCAAAGAATATTATCATAAGGAATATGTAATTAAACCAGAAGATGTTCCGGAATCATATTTTGAACTACAGAAAAAACTTACTAAAGAACAAGGACATGGAGATATTGAAATAACAGACGAAATGAAAGAACAACTTACAGAGGTCATTATCACTGACCAAGAATCAACATTAGATAATTGGGTTTCTTATCTTTCTTCTAAGGGCGCAGATGTTTATCCTGTTTGGGCTAGATATTGGGCATTTAGAAGCATTCTTAAGCTTTCAACCTATGATAAAGAGAAAAAAGTCTTTAGCAAACGTAAAAAAGATACTATTGCTCCTTTTCCAGACCTTAATCGTGAAGCATTGGCTCAAATCGTTGATATTATTACTAAAAAAGCAAACAAAGAAGATATACCTCTACAAGAAGATAATTCCGAACTTCAAAATCTAATTGCTCAAGAAAACTTTGGTAAACTTTATGCTTATGCCATAGAAGAGATTACTCCCACAGAAGTAAATGAATTACAAACAATTACAGGAGAATGGATAAAATACCCACAAAACTCTGACCATATGCCTTTAGTAGAATCTTTGCAAGGACATGGAACTGGTTGGTGCACGGCTGGAGAATCTACTGCTGAAGCTCAATTAAAAGGTGGTGATTTCTATGTGTATTATTCACATGACAAGGATGGCAAGTCGACTATTCCTAGAATTGCTATTCGTATGCAGGGAAACTCTATTGCTGAAGTTAGGGGCATAGCTCACGAACAAAACCTTGATCCATATATCAATAATGTTGTTGATAAAAAATTAGCTGAATTTCCAGATGGTAAAGCTTATGCAAAGAAATCTGCTGACATGAAACGAGTAACCCAGATAAACGAAGATCAAGAAGCTGGAAAAGAATTAATCAAAGACGACCTTCGTTTTATCTATGAGATTGATTCTAAGATTCAAGGATTTGGCCATCAAGAAGATCCTAGAATCATGGAGATACGAGAGAACAGGAATATTAAAAAAGATTTATCCTTAATATTTGGTTGCGCCGAACATGAAATTAGCACCACAAAAGAAGAAGCATTGAATAACGATATTAAGTATCATTACGGAGATCTTTATCTTGGAAACTTAACTTCAGCCAAAGGGCTTAAATTACCGGAATCTATTGGAGGTTATCTTGATCTTGGAAACCTAACTTCAGCCAAAGGGCTTAAATTACCGGAATCTATT
>CAZYRO010000008.1:11760-13689 GCA_964649435.1 uncultured Candidatus Saccharibacteria bacterium
TTAAATTACCGGAATCTATTGGAGGTTATCTTGATCTTGGAAACCTAACTTCAGCTGAAGGACTTAAACTGCCTGAATCTATTGGATGTGGCCTTGATCTTGGCAGCCTGACCTCAGCTAAAGACCTTAAACTGCCTGAATCTATTGGAGGTAGTCTTGATCTTGGAAACCTAACTTCAGCCAAAGGGCTTAAATTACCGGAATCTATTGGAGGTTATCTTGATCTTGGAAACCTAACTTCAGCTGAAGGACTTAAACTGCCTGAATCTATTGGATGTGGCCTTGATCTTGGCAGCCTGACCTCAGCCGAAAAAGAAAAACTTAGAAGTCAATATCCACAATTTAAAATTATTTAAAAAAACACCCCCTCTTCGGCGGGCTGGCCGACCGAGACCCTCCTTCGTTTTCAACTTCGGATGGGCAGGCGCGTCGGGGAAATCTCTGAAAAAGACTCTAATTTACCTTCAAAAACTGAGTTCTAGGCCGAGGTTGCCAGTCCTTCGACAAGCTCAGGACAAGCACGATTTTAGCTTCAAAAATTGCCTCCGCCAGTTGGCGGATTGGTGATTTTTTTGTTAGAATTAAAATATATGAAAGAAGGTAGAAAAACTGAATCTATGTCAAAATCTAAAAATACATATACATTGCCGGTGTTGAAAAAAGATTTAGAATCTATTGTTTCTGACCCCGATACTCATACTGGCGTAGATAAATATGCAATTGATTTTGTTGTGTCAGAAGGAAGTGCTGTTGTGGCAGCGGCTACTGGTAAAATAATATTTATTAAAGTAGATTCAAATCAAGGTGGAGATGATTTAAAATACGAAGATTTTAAGTTTTATAATCATATCGTAGTGAAGCATTCTAACGGAGAATATACAGAATATGGACATCTTAAATTTCAAGGAACAGATAAAAACATTGGACAATTAATTAATGCTGGAGATGTGATTGGTTATTCAGGCAATACAGGGTATTCAGAAAAACCACATCTTCATTTTTCAGTTTTTATTTTAAAGAAAATGAAATCAGACTTTGACAAATTGCCCCCAAATAAAGAATATTTTATTAATGATGTTGATTTTGGCTTTACCACTGTAAAACCTCGATTTAATAAAGGAATTAAATTATTAAAAGAATAAATTTATGACCAAAAAGGGTGAAAAACATAAGCCATGGGAAAAAGGGGAAAAAGGTGTCAGGAACCTTTGATTTATTTGGGCGGAAGATAAAATAACTTAAACCACTGTCTCATTTAGCTCATTTAGCTCTAAAATTAAGAGAATGAGACACTTGAATGTTTCATTTTACCCCGACCGAGACCTGCCTACCGGCAGGCAGGCGCGTCGGGGGAAACTCTAAAAAACACCCGAATTTACCCTCAAAATAGGGGTTCTAGACCGAGGTTGCCAGCTTGTGCTAGTGACCGAGATGGATCGTAAAAAGAATTACAGCATTAATTACAGCATTTATGCTGTAATTCTTTTTTAGATATGTTAAGATAAAAATATAATTTATGGTGAGCTAAGTCGAACCATGGGGCGTCACAAAAATCCAAATATTCGTAAAATAACCAAATTATCCGGCGGCAAAAGTTACGGCATAACTTTACCGATTAGTATTGTTCGCAAACTCGGTCTCCGTGAACGCCAAAAAGTCGTTGTAAAACTACGAGGCAAAAAAATCACGATTGAGGATTGGTCAGCTAAGCTGACCTAAGACCGCGCTTAGCGCGGTTGGGTTAAATAATTAAATAAAATAAAATTAATAAAATTGAATTATGGCAAAGAAAAATGTTATTTATGTCTTTATTGATGCTTCAAATCTTTGGGAGGCGCAAAAAGCCAAAGGAAAATTTTTTGATTACGAAAAATTAAAAAATTTTATTAAAGAGAAATTTAACGGCTCATCAATTGAAGTTTTTTTATT